>JBGSXK010000089.1:0-5986 GCA_041751455.1 Anaerolineae bacterium | reverse complement strand
GTGGTGTAGCTGTTCCAGCGCTTAATGGAAGCATTGACGGTCTCAGGGCCGTACTGCAAGCGCGCCTCACGTTCATACTCTTTCTGCTTCTCATCGCTGAAGGCCGCAAAGAGCTGTTTTCTGCTCATTTCCAATTCTCCTGTCAGGTGTTTAATGGTGCTGTCGATGGTACTCATCAGGTGCTGCAAGCGGTTGTTTTTCTCCTGAAGCACGGCGCGATGTGAGCGCAGCGCTGTCAGCAGGTCGAAATCCGGGCTGTCGAGAATATCCCTGATCTGCATCAATTCCAGCCCGAACTCACGGTAAAAGAGGATCTGCTGAAGCCGCAGGAGCGCATCGTCGTCATAATAACGGTAGCCATTCGCGCCGATGCTGGATGGTTTCAGCAGGTCGATTTCGTCATAGTAGTGCAGGGTACGCACGCTGACGGCGGCCAGATCGGAAAGCTGTTTTACGGTGTACATGCGGGTCAACCTCCTTACTCAGTACGCATCTTAAACTATCACGTTACGTCAGAGTCAAGAGGTCTAGGCGGTTTTCCCTCAGCACAGGGGCTTCTGGATGTCGAAGCGTATCTGATACATGGGTTTTAAGTGGGTGAAGCGCTTTAGAGGCCTCACCCCTGCTCGCTGTATTCGCTTTCCCCTCTCCAATTTTTGGAGAGGGGAAGATGAGCGTGTTACTGGACGCTGAAGGGCACTTCGTAAGGCGCTTGCAAGAAGCCGCCTGTCCAATCGACCAGCGCGAGGCGAATACGATAGCTGCCTGGCTCCAGCCCCGGCACATAGAGGCGCTCCAACTGGCCGTTGACGACGTTCTCGCTGTGGGTGCTGCCGATGGTCGTCCAGCCACCGAATGCGCCGCCGATGATCTCGATCTTGTAGAACTGGGCCTGATCGTGCGCGAACTGCACGGTGCCGATGATCGGGGTTTCCTCGTGGAGGACAGCGCCCGGCGCGGGTGAACTGATGACTGCCGTCACGACATTGGGGCCGTAGACTGTGCCGCCGACGAGCAGTTCCGGTGAGCAGGCAATGGTGGGCAGGAAGGCGAGATTGGCCTGCCGGGCGAAGTTCTCTGCCTCCACCGCTTCGCGCGGGTCGTTGGGTGGGATGATGAACAACTGATCCTGTGCGCCTGCGCCGCGCGCGGTGGGTTCTAGTTCCATGGGCACCTGGCAGTACAGCGGTGACGGAGGCGGCTGCTGACCGGGGGGCACGGTGAACTGAATCTGTCCGGCCAACTCTGGCGGCAGGCGCTGCACCAGTACGCGGTAGACACCCGGCTCGACCTCTACCGGATTAGGCCCGGCGCTGACGGGCGGAGGCGGCTGCTGGGCCGGGGCGGGCGGATATTGCAGCTCACCCTCTGCGGTGGGGATGGCGGCGGGAGTATCCAGCAGCCATTCGTTGAAGCGTGAACGACAGTCTGTCACGGGGTCGGTCATGGCGCTGAGGTTGCACAACTGCTGGGCGGAAATCCCCTGCGGCGGGCTGACCTGATCGGGCAATAGTTGACCGTCGGTGGCGAAGCTGGCAAGCAGGGACGGGTCGCTATAGATGCGGGTGATGACCGTGTTCCAGATGGGCGCGGCTCCGGTCAGGCCGGATGAGTTGACCATGGGGTCGCCGTTGCTGTTGCCGACCCAGACCCCGACGGCCACATTACGTGTATAGCCAATCGTCCAGTTGTCCTTCACGTTATCGGTCGTGCCGGTTTTGACCGATGCGCCAAAATCGGTACGCAGCGGGCTGGTGCTGCCCATCGCAGGAGAGCGGGCGGTGTTGTCGGCCAGGATGTCACTCATCAGGAAGGCGATGCGCGGGTCGAGTACCTGCCGCCCATAACCGCGCTCGGTGGCGGTGTTATTGGTGGGGTTGCCACGCGGGCAACCGGACTCATACTGATAGATGATGCGGTTATCGCTGGTAAGGATGCACAGGATGGCGGTGGTGGGCACCAGCGATCCCTGATTGGCGAAGACCGAATAGGCGCGGGTGAGTTCGAGCAGTGTGACCTCGCCGCCGCCTAATGTGAGCGACAAACCGTAGAGGCTGGCGTCGTTGCCGAGGCTGCGAATACCGAAGCGCTGCGCGATTTCCAGCAGGTTTTCCACACCGATGCGGCGCAGCGTGGCGACCGCCGGAATGTTGTAGCTGTTGGCGAGCGCGTCACGCATCCGCATGGGGCCATGGAAGCGACTATCATAATTGCGCGGCCAATTGGGCGGCACACCGGGGCCTGTCACATTCAGGGGAGTATCCCAGATCACATCGGCGGGTGTCATGCCGAGTTCGGTGGCGGAGGCATACGTCAGGGGCTTCATGGTGCTGCCCGGCTGACGGGCGGAGATGGTGACGTTTACACGCCCATCAATCGCGTCGTTGTTGTAATCCGCGCTGCCGACCATCGCCAGAATTTCGCCTGTGAGCGGCTTGGTGACGATCACCGCGCCATTGCTGACGTTATTGGCGGCCAGCCGCGACACCTGATCGCGCACGGCCTGCTCAGACTGGTCGTTAATGCGCAGGTCGAGCGTCGTATAGACCTGGAAGCCGCCACGCGCGATCTGCTCCGGGCCATATCCTAGAGCGGCAAGGCGCTGTTCGAGTTCCTGGCGGGCGAAAACGACAAAATGCGGGGCGCGGAAGGGGGCCTCTGGCCGAGCGAAGGTCAGCCCGGCGCGCAACGCTTCGTTGCGCTCGACATTGGTGATAAAGCCGACTGTGACCATGCGATCCAGCACGGTACGCCAGCGCTGCTCCACGGCTGCCTGCACCGAGGGGTCAGGGTTGAGCGGGTCCAGCTCGGAGGGGGACTGTGGCAGACCCGCCAACAGCGCGGCCTCGCCTAATGTGAGATCGCGCACGCTTTTGTCGAAGTAGGTGAGCGAGGCGGCCTCTGCCCCATAGGCCAGGCTCCCATAGAAGATTTCGTTGAGATAGAGTTCGAGAATCTCGTCCTTGCTCTTTTGCTGCGTGAGCGCCAGCGCCAAGCCGATTTCCTCCAGCTTGCGGGTGATGCTGCGTTCCGCGCGGTACTCGATATCGAAGAAGAGGTTACGTACCAACTGCTGCGTGATGGTGCTGCCGCCGGTGCTGCCTTCGGAGAAGCCTACATACTGCAAAAAGGCGCGAGTGGTGGCGGGGACATCAATGCCGGGGTTGCTGTAGAAGTTATCGTCCTCAATGGCCAGAGTCGCGTTAATGAGGGCCTGCGGCATATCGGCCAGACGGACATTGATGCGGCGGCCTTCGTTGAAGGCTTCGTAGAGGTCTGTCCCGTTGCGGTCGTAAAAGAAGGTACTCTCGAAGTTCTGGTAGGTATCGACGGCGGCCACACGCTCGGCAAGCTGCGCCTGCACGCGCGATCCCATAATTCCGCTGACCACGACGGTCAGCAGTGTCAGCCCGCCGCAGAAGCTCGCCAGCAGCCCGGCAAACACCATCAGGCAGGTGGGAGAGCAGCCCAGGATACGCCCACGTGGTTTGGCGGCGGACTGGCGCGGGGGGAGGGCCGGACGGACGGCAGCACCGGGCATGGTATTCATGGCGGAAGGCGGCGGCGGCACAGACTGGGCAGGTGGCTGGTAACGGGCGTTCTCCTGCGTGCGTACCGGGCGCATATTCATGAGGGTATCCTGCGCGCTGTAGTCATGCTGAATGGTGCTGCCGGGGGGAATCGACTCCGGATTCGGGTCTAACCCGCCGCTGCCGGGCAGGGTTTTCTGATAATCCTCTGCGCCGGGTTCACGCGGGATGGGCATGGTAGGCAGGCTGCTGGGATTCCACTTTTTGTCGCCGGGCGACCTGCCTTCCATCAAGTCTTTGCTCTGCAAAAAGTGCACATCGTCTGTCTCGTCATCATCGAGCGTGACAGGCCGCAGCACACCGCTGGCGGGCAGATCGAGTTCCATTTTTTCGGTGTTTTCGTCGTCGGGCAGGCCGTGCGGCTGCTCTTCGTTATTTTTGTCATCAGGCATTACGGTAAGTCTCCATCTAGCGAGCCAGCCTGGCCGCATTTCAGTTTAATGGTGGTGGATGCTGCGGTGATTGACTGGGCTACAGGTTAAATCAAGCAGGCTCACTGCTAAACGCTCACAGTTTATATCCACTTTCATTGTATGCGGAGATGGGCACAGCGTCTATGTGTTTTACCTGACGTAAACGGGACGCTTAGGTACTGCTGTGAGCGTAGGGGAAGCGTGGGGTGAGTGAGGCTGTGCAGGTACATCCCTATCCATACAGCGCAGGGGCAGGCCTGAACCCGCCCTTCGCTGTTGTGAGATCGCTTCTGAGGCCTGTCATTGAAGCTGTGACCTGACCGCCGGGACGATCTCGGTGGCAAAGACCTCAAGCTGGCGGGCGGGTTCTGAGCCTATGGGCCAAAGGATAAAGGTGTCCTGACCATAATCGTGATACAGCGCCGTGATCTGTTTGACCCAACCGTCGGGTGTATCGTAGAGGATACCCTTTTCGAGGTCGGATGGTTTGCCACCGATCTGCCCGAAATCCACCATCCCCATGAGGTTATAGCCGCGCCGGATGTCGTCGGGGCTGCGTCCGGCCTGCTGCGCGCCTTCATTGATCAGGCTGTTGATTTCCAGCAGACGCTCGAACGACTCATAGGTGCTGGACACCAGCACACCGTCGGCCATGCGCCCGGTGAGGCGCAGCATTCGCGGGCCAGAAGCGCCTACCCAGATGCGGATGGGGTGGGCTGGCGCGGGGCCGGGCTGCGCCCCCTGTACGTGATATATTTCACCCTTATGGGTGAACGAGCCGCCGACATTGTCCCACAGGCCGCGAATAATATGCAGCGCGTCCTCAAAGGCGGTGTAGGCTTCGCCGGGGGAACGCGACTGGCCGCCAAAGGCATTGATACCACGCCAGAACGCGCCCGCGCCGAGGCCAAGCTCGACACGGCCACCGGAGATCACATCGAGGGTGGCGGCGGCCTTCGCCAGTACCGCCGGGGGGCGCAGTGGCAGATTGACGACATTGGTGCCCAGATGCACACGCTCGGTGCGCATGGCCAGGGCTGTAAGCAGCGTCCAGGTATCGAGATGACCCCGATGATAAGGGTGATCCTGTATGGTAATCATGTCCAGCCCGTGCTGGTCGGCAATCTGCGCCCAGGTATAGGCGGTGTCCAGTTCACCAATGGCAGGATCGATATTCGAGCCAAAGAGAGGGGTATTTGCCATGATTTCATCTCCTGATCTGTAAATGGACTGAAGTCCATTTACAGATCGGACGCATTTACCCTATGGGGTCTTACGTGAAGGCAGGCACGCAGGCCAAGTGATTACATCGACATTTCGGGCAGACGAAGATAGGGGCGCAGATACTGCCCGGTGTAGCTCTGGGGCAGGAGCGCGACTTCCTCCGGCGTGCCGACCGCGATGACCTGCCCGCCCGCATCGCCCCCTTCTGGCCCCATGTCGATGAGATGGTCAGCCACCTTAATGATGTCGAGATTATGCTCGATCACCAGCACGGTGTTACCGTTGTCCACCAACTGCTGCAAGACGGCGATGAGCCGCTTTACGTCCGCCGCGTGCAGGCCGGTCGAGGGTTCGTCGAGAATGTAGAGCGTCTGTCCGGTGGCACGTTTTGCCAGTTCACGACTGAGTTTGATGCGCTGCGCCTCACCACCGCTGAGGGTTGTGGCGGGCTGGCCGATGCGGATATAACCCAGCCCGACCGCCTCCAGCGTTTGCAGCTTGCTGAGGATGGGCGCGAAGTTGGCGAAGAACTCCAGCCCTTCGCTGACGGTCATGTCCAGTACATCGGAGATGCTTTTGCCCTTGTAATGCACCTGAAGTGTCTCGCGGTTATAACGAGTACCACGACACACATCGCACATTACATAAATATCCGGCAGGAACTGCATTTCAATCTGCAACTGCCCCTGCCCCTGACAGTTCTCACAGCGCCCGCCCTTGACATTGAAGCTGAAGCGTCCGGCGCTGTAACCGCGAATC
>JBGSXK010000088.1:0-4477 GCA_041751455.1 Anaerolineae bacterium | reverse complement strand
ATGTCGGAAAAGGTTTCGAGGGGCAGCGAGGTTGCGGTGCCATTTTTCCCCAGGCGCTTGAGTTCCTGGTAAAAGGCCTGCTTCTGATCTTCAATCTGCTGCCAGGGAAGATCAGCGCTAAGGGCGATCAGATCATCGTTGGAGGGCAGGGGTGTGTCCATGGTAAACTTTCATAGAGTGTGGGTGAACGTTCAGACCCTGATGATTTTCTCTTATTCCTGTGCATCTTACAAGTTGTAATCCTGTTGAATAATCACCGTACAGAATGCACAAAATCGATGTAAATTCTGCTGTCATCATGGCGAAAGGGCGTAGTTGGTAAATATCGTCATTTCGCACTATATTTAAGCCAGCTATATACCCGGTTGCTAAATTTTGACCAACACGCCTGATGGAGTGATGCCCATGACCACAATCTGGCCCTTGCCGATTATCGAATTTCGGGAATTGACCAGTATCAGAGAAACGCGCCCGACAGCGCTGCTGACGAGCCAGCCCGCCTGGGACACCGTAAGCCGCCTGCTTGATCTGCCGCTGGTGGTGCAAGCCGAACCGCATAAAGCCGACCATGACTTCTTTAAAGAGCTGGCGGCGAATATCCCGCCGCAGGTAGAAGTGGTCTATGGGGTCGGTGGCGGGTTAGCCTCGGACGCAGCAAAGTTCATCGGTAAGACCAATAGCCTGCCTACGGTGGTGATCCCCACGGCACTGAGTGTCGATGGATTTTTCACGGCGATTGTGGCGGTGCGGGAGAAGGGGTCGGTCCGGTATGTGGACAGTGGGCCGTCGGATCGCCTGATTATTGATTGGGAGGTAATCCGCAATGCACCCCCCAATGTGCGCGGCGCGGCGATTGTGGAATTGTTAAGTATCGTCACGGGTTTGCTGGACTGGCGTTATGCGGCAGAGCGCAACCAGAACACACCGGAAACGCGCTTTATGCCCTGGGCGGCCAGCCTGGCGGCGGGTATTGCACAGCAGGCGTTTAAGATCGCCAATGGCGTGGGGTTGGGGAATGTAGATTCGCTGCGCAATCTGCTTGATCTGATCTGCATGGAAGTGGTGCTGACGAACCAGCTTGGACATAACCGCCCGCAGGAGGGCAGTGAGCAGATTTTCGCCTATGCCATTGAGGACAAAACTGCCAGTGGGCGCGGTGTGCCTTATGCTGACCTGGTGGGGCCGGGAATTCTGATCGCAGCGGCACTGCATGGGCAGGACGTGAACCCGATTCGGGATACGATCTCATCGGCAGGTGTGCGACTGGGCCAACTGCGGCGCGATGACATCCGTGAGACAGTCATGATGCTGCCGCAGTATGTGGCGACTCATCAAGAACTGCCATATACGATTCTGAATGATCTGAAGCCATCCCCTGAGATGGTGAACGAACTGCTGGAACGCACCAGCCTCTAATCTATGCTCGTGCCAACCTCTATGATAGCAGGGCGTAAGGCGCTGTTAGAATACTGTTAGGCAAACACGAGTTGTTTTATAGCATAGGGGACAATTTCAATGATCGGTTTTGGGACGGATGGCTGGCGTGCGGTCATTGGCGACACGTTCACCTTCTCTAATTTGCGCCTGATTGCTCAGGCCGTGGCGGAAGCCATCAAGCAGCAGGCAGGAAACCGACAGGCAGAAGTGGTAATCGGTTATGATACCCGTTTCCTGTCCGACCGCTTTGCACTGGAGACGGCGCGGGTGCTGGCGGCCAATAATATTATTGTGTGGCTTTCGCGCACCGACGCGCCTACACCGGCGATTTCCTATAATGTAAAGCATAAACAGGCTGATGCGGGCATCGTCATCACGGCCAGCCATAACCCCCCACGATACAACGGTTTCAAGCTGAAGGCGGCTTATGGCGGCAGCGCTACCGCCGAACAGTGTGCGCTGGTGGAAGAAGAAATCCGCCTGATGGAGCGCGAGGGGCGTGGCCCGAATATGATGGATTACCAGCAGGCGCTGGATCGTGATCTTATCCGTCGTTTCGATCCCGGCTGGGAATATTACCAGCACCTTAGCAGCCTGATTGACATTGACAAAATTTCCGAGCGGGAACTTACGATTGTGGCTGATGCCATGTGGGGGGCGGGGCGGGGGGCGTTTACCACGCTGCTGGCGCGTACACGCTCCCATGTGAGTGACATCCGCTCAGTTTTGAATCCTGGTTTTGGGGGTATTCACCCGGAACCGATTCAACGTTATCTGAATGACCTGATGGCGGCGGTGCAGCGGGTACAGGCTGATGTAGGATTGGCGACGGACGGTGATGCAGATCGGATCGGCGCGATTGATGGGCAGGGTAAGTTCGTAGACCCGCATCATATCTTTGCGCTGGCGCTGCGGCACCTTGTGGAAAACCGCGGCCTGTGCGGGGATGTGGTCAAAACTATCTCGACCACTTACATGATTAACAACCTGGCGGAAAAGTATGGCCTCAAAGTGCATGAAACTCCAGTAGGGTTTAATCATATCGCTGACCTGATGATGCATAATGATGTGCTGATCGGTGGTGAGGAAAGTGGTGGCATCAGCATCCGCGGGCATATTCCTGAGGGCGATGGCATCCTGATGGGATTACTGCTGCTGGAGATCATGGCGCAGACGCGCGCACCGCTGCATGAGATTATCGCCGATTTGCAGACCAACTTTGGCCCGGCACATTATGGCCGGATTGATGCCCACCTTGCCCGGCAGATTCCTAAAAAGCAAATGGTACACCTGCTGGCGGATTCTGCGCCATCTCAACTAAGTGGTGAAAGTGTGGTGCGGGTGGATACGATGGATGGGGTGAAGTTCTATCTGGCCGATCAAAGCTGGCTGCTGGTACGCCCCAGCGGAACAGAACCTGTGCTGCGTATCTATGCCGAAGCGCGAACTCCGGCGGCGGTGAATGCACTGCTGGAGGCGGGGAGCACGATGGGCAGGCGCGTGGTGGAGGAAAGGTAAAGGATGCAGTTAAGCTACTGGCAGAAGCGGGAACTGTTTGAGCAGGGTTATGTACGGATTCCGGGTGTAGTGCCACGTGTGATGGTGGACGCGGCGCTGCGGGCGATTAATCATTCGCTGGGGGAAGGGATGGACCCGGCACAAATGCCAATTTTACGTTCACGCTCCTACTGCCCGGAACTGCAACATACAGCGGTGATTACTGATCTGGTCACCAGGTCCCCGGCACTGGCACTGGCCGAATCCGCGATTGGCGTGGGCAAGCTGCAACCAGTCGAAGCCGGCCAAATCGCCCTGCGATTTCCGGGCTTGCAAGACCCACCTGCCGCCCCTGTGCCGCATATTGACGGGACGCATACACCGACCAATGGTGTGCCTAAAGGGGAAATTCGTAATTTCACTATGCTGCTGGGGGTGATGCTCAACGACGTTTCTGCTCCTTTTTCGGGCAACTTTACGGTCTGGCCGGGGACTCATCACCTGTTTGAAGCGTATTTCCGGGAAAACGGTATTGAGAAACTGGTTGGCGGGATGCCCACGGGGGATAGGCTGCCTCAGCCTGTACAGCTTGCCGGACAGGCGGGGGACGTGGTACTGTGCCATTATCAACTGGCGCATACGGCAGCGCCGAATGTTTCGCCGCACACACGCTATGCGATTTATTTCAGACTGAAACACATCCGGCATGAGGTGTTCCGGCCAGAGACGCTGACTGACATCTGGCTGGATTGGGAAGGTATGCACGAGTTCGCCCCGCAGCGTTACAGAATGCCGGGATAGTTCGTTTACCTGGGCTGATAAAAAAGCACCTGCCACGCGACAGGTGCTTTTTAGGGCTGGAACCAGGGGTGCTTTTGGTGAGGCTAACCCGCGCCGCTGCTGCCGCCCCGTGTAAGGCGGCGGAGAAGATCGAACCAGAAGGGCGCGCCCTGGGCTACGGCAATGGTGGTGACCAACAGGCCGATAATCTTGCGCAGGACAGTTCCAAACCAGTCGGGATTATTGCCGGGCCAGAAATACCATAAATTGCGAGCCTGATCTCCGGCCAGCAGTGCGCTTTCTGACTCTGGTGTGGTGAACTGCCAACCGATGGGCAGGCGTAAATCCAATAACTGCCGCAGGGTATCCTGGGCTGCGGCTGTCGAGGCATCCAGTTCGCCCTGGGTAATCTCGACCTGTTCTTCAGTGGTTTGCCCGGCGGTGATCTCTATCTGGGGGGCGCTGCTGGCCGCTGTGATGGCGACCACGGCCCGTAGAGCCGGGTCTTCCCACAGGACGCGCCCCATGTGGAGGGTGTCCACATTCAGGATGAGTGCCAGCATAAAGCCAATCACCAGTGAAAAGCGCTCCATTTCGCGCTGGAAAATCATGCTGGCACGGTCCATAGTGTTGTCGAACCACTGCGCGAGTTTCTCCTGTGCATCCGGGAGCGAGTTGGAGGCGGTAATCACGGCTTCGAGTGATGTTTTAAGATATTTGTCTCTGATCTGGCGAATGCCAAGCAGCAGGGGAATGAGATCGC
>JBGSXK010000087.1:0-4073 GCA_041751455.1 Anaerolineae bacterium | reverse complement strand
CGATCTGCCCAACACATCATAGTTATCTGGACTGGTTCACGCCGGAAAACGTCCCTGTGACAGTCAACGCGCACGGTGAGGCGATCACACATACCGAATGGGGGATGAAAAACTACGTCGAAGGGGCGCTGTACGTGGGGATTCTGCCGCTGGTGCTGGCGGCGTTTGCAGTGGTGATTGCCCTCAGGCCTGTAGGGGCGCAGCGTGCTGCGCCCCTACAACAACCCGTGATTCTCATTTTTGCGCTGCTGGCCCTGCTCGGTCTGACGTTGATGTTTGGAATGCCCACTTACCGTCTGGTCTATCTGCTGCCGGGTATCAACCAGTTAAACACTCCTTTTCGCTGGATTTTCGCGGTAACGTTCAGCGTGGCGGTGCTGGCAGGGTTCGGCGCGAATATGCTCACAGAGCGCGGCAGTCTGGCGCGGCGCTTCGGCCTCGTGCTGGTGATCGCCGGGGTGGGCATTTTGGGCGGGCTTTTGCTCAGCCGCCTGCTGTACCCGCAGCTTGAGCCATTCATCGAGCGTGTGATGAACAGCATGGCAACGCCGGATGGCCGCACCGCCGCCAGCCGTTTTGCTGATGCGCGCATGTTTTACAGCTACCAGTTTACCAATGTGCTGATCTTCGGCCTGTTCACGCTGGGCGCGGGTGGGGTGTTCTGGTGGGCGGGGCGTGACCCCCTTCTCACCTCCCCCGAATTCAGGGGAGGAATCAGGCGTGGGGCACAGCACGCTGTACCCCTACAGATTGTCGCTGTCGTACTGATCGCCGCTGATCTGATGATCGCGTCGTGGGGGTTCAACCCGGCCTCTGACCCGGCGCTGCTGGATTTTACGCCGCCCGCGATTGAGTGGCTGCAAGCTCAGCCGGGATACTGGCGTTATACCACGCTGCAAGACCCCAATCAGCCGCCGCTGTTTAACGCCAATATGACATGGCAGTATGGCCTGCGGGATGTGCGCGGTTATGAAAGCATCATCCCCCGGCATTACGTGGACACTATGCGCCAGGCCGCGCCACAACCACAGCTCGATTTTAACCGAATCGCGCCGCTGTATACCGATCAGCTTGAAGAAGTAGACTGGGGGCGGCTGACGCTGATGGGTGTGCGCTACATTGTCACAGCGCGCAGTACGCATCTGTACGATTACCTGCCGATACCGAAAGATCCGCGCACCGGGCAGGAACTGCCGATGCCTGAGCCGCTGTATGAGGATGAGGCTGCCCGCATCTGGGACTGGTATGCCATCCCATACGCCTATCTCGCGCAGGTGCTTGAGGGCAGAACCCTGTCGATAGAAGAAGGCGTTTTCACAGGCTGGGATGTCACCATCGAAGGCGATACCGGGCGCGAGAAAACGCTGCACGCCAATGTCAGCGAGGTGCCGGAGGTGTGGCTGGTTGTCAGCGAAACCTATATGCCCGGCTGGCGGGCTTATGTGCGACCACGCGGTGCCAGCGGCGATACTGACCGTCCGCTGATGGTCGAGCAGGTGCTGGAGGTTTTCCAGGGCATGAACGTCTCGCGCGATGTACTTGCGGCGACTTTCGCCGAGGTGTACGACGGCCTGCCACCAGAGCAGCAGGCCGCGCTGGATGATGGGCAGATCACCGTGCGGCTGGTCTACAGCCCGCAGAGCTTCCAGCTTGGCTTTTTTGGCTCATTCATCAGCGGGGTGCTGGTGCTGTTTATGGTCGGGGTGTGGTTGTGGCGGCGGTATGTCGCGCCGGAAAGCGACGACAGCGGCACTGTGAGGCGTGTCGCCCGGAACAGCCTCGCGCCGATTTTGCTCAACCTGTTCAACCGAGGCATTGATTTTGCCTTCGCGGCGGTGATGCTGCGTGTCCTGGGACCAGATGACGCTGGACTCTACCAGTACGCGATCATCATTTTCGTCTGGTTCGACATTTTTACCAATTTTGGCCTCAACACATTCCTGACCCGTGAGGTGGCGCGGGATCGCTCGCGGGCTGGTTATTACTTTTTCAACACCAGTGTCCTGCGGCTGGTGCTCATCGTGGTCGGCGTGCTGCCGCTCATCGCCTTTCTGGGGGCGCGGCAAAGCCTGGTCACGCCCGCGCTGGACAGCACCGCGCTGCTGGCACTTGGCCTGCTGTATATCGGCCTGCTGCCCAACAGCCTTAGCACAGGCATGACCGCGTTGTTTTACGCCTTTGAGAAAGCCGAATATCCGTCAGCGGTGGCGACGATTGCCACCATTAACAAGGCAGTATTCGGCGTGGCAGTGCTGGCGCTGGGTTACGGTATTGTCGGTTTGGCGGCGGTGAGCATCCTCACGAACCTGCTCACACTGGCGGTGCTGGTCTACGGTGGACGGGTACTGCTGGCCTCTGGCGGCTCCACTACTGCCGTGGATACAGAAAACCTCTCTCGCCCTGAAGACACGAGAGGGGAAACGGGGATGAGGGCAAATCCCTCACTTATGCGCGCCATGATCGGCCAGAGCTGGCCGCTGATGATTAATCATTTCCTGGCCACCATTTTTTTTCAGATTGACGTGGTGCTGATCGAGTTTGTGCGTGGGGCGCGGATGGTGGGCCTGTACAGTGTCGCCTATAAATGGGTGGCAGCCATTAATGTCATTCCTGCCTTTTTCACGATGGCACTGCTGCCTGTCATGTCACGACAGGCACAGCAGGACCGCGACGCGCTCAAGCGCACTTATGTGCTGGCGATTAAACTTTTGACTGCGGTGTCACTGCCCACCGCTGTCCTCTTTACATTTCTGGCGCAGGATTTAACCTGGCTGCTGGCCGGCGCAGAATATCTGCCGGACAGCGCCATCGCCACTCAGTTGATGATATGGAGTATCCCGTTTGGATGGGTGAACAGCCTCACGCAGTATGTGTTGATCGCGCTCGATTTACAACGGCGCATCACCAGGGCGTTTTTGCTGGCGGTCACTTTTAACGTGGTCACAAATCTGGTGTTTATCCCGCAGTATGGCTATCAGGCCGCCGCGCTGACGACTATTGCATCCGAAATCATGCTGCTGCTGCCTTTCGGTCTCCTGTTAACCAGGTCAGTGGGGCGTTTGAACTGGTTGGAAATGGTCTGGCGGCAGGCCGCCGCTGCGGGATTGATGCTGCTGGCGATGCTTCTCTTATGGCCACTTCAGCCTGTCATCGCGCTGGGGGTAGGGCTGGTGTTGTATCCTGTGATCCTGCTGGCACTGCGCCCCTTAGACGCAGATGAAACAGAGCGGTTGATGCCGCTTCTGCCGGGGAAGCTACGTCAGGCCAGTGCAAAGCTGGTGAGCCGTTAACAAGACTCCTCAACTTTTTCCTGCTGCCGCTGGCTGATAGGAAGAATTTCGACCGCGAGAGTGTTGAGCAGTCGCTCGACATAAGGGTTGCTGAGAACGCACATGGCTTCGCTTGTACCGTTTCGCTCGATGGAACAGTGAAAAATTGTGACCATACGCACGCCCGCGTGCCAGTATTGTTCCAGAAACACGGGGCCTCGAATTTTCCAGCCATCATTCAGAAAAGTGACCAGTGCGTCACCCCCGGCATAGGGTTCTGAAAGAGGGCACCAGTGCCGCTGAAAATCCATATATTGATAGTGTGCATTCATGGAGTCAAAAGTTACCATTTAACACTCCTTTTACTTGTTCAAAGCCTATCACAGGTTGGTTAACTGCACTTTAAACATCTGTTAGCACACGATTTCATTGATAATGCTTATTTTACAATGGGTGTGTGCCTGGGTCATTTCATGTGCTTTACGAATTTCTAACTGATTCTTGCAGCACATTCACTAAACAACCATCCTGCAAAAACATACCTCCTCTAACCCTATTCTATACGAATTTTTACCGCACGTGAGCTACTTTGTAGATAATACACAATTCATTAAGGCTCAGATGTGCCAACTGACCTATTTTTAAATGGGTTAAATGCAACCTTGCATTTTCAAGGACTGTAGATTCACACTGAGAGGCACGAGTTTGGTGGCATGTCACAGCGTCAGGCTGGTGGTACTCACCTCATTATATAACGATTATTTCACTAATGTGTTGCACCCTGCCCGCACGTCACGTGCTATA
>JBGSXK010000086.1:0-17918 GCA_041751455.1 Anaerolineae bacterium | reverse complement strand
GTACATATAATAACCCCAGGCACCGGGCAGGATCAGCCCCAGCCCGATGAATACCAGTGACAGCCAGGTGCCCGAGAAGAACAGGAAACCGATAGCGATCAGCGCCAGCCCTAACATGATAGGCAAAAAAGACAGGCGAATGACCGACCAGGGGTGTCGCAGTTGGATGAGGACGACCTTTTCATTGGGGCGCTGGCCTTTAAACAACGGCCTGCTCGCCTCGATGTAGGGCGCATGACTGGAGTTCAGGTTGATCTTGATCGGTGGGTGCACATTAAGGACCTGCTCGAAGCGCTGGCGCGACATGAATACCAGCACTACCGCCTCCACCACCCGCAGCGAGCGTGTTTCGGTCACAGGCTTGAACAGTGCCGCTTCGCCCAGGTACTGGTAGGGAACGATTTCGCCGATGAGCTGTTCCTGCCCATCCGTCCCTGTGCGCAGCAGAAACGCACGCCCCTGCACAATCAGGTACATGCCGGGCAGCGCCTGTCCTTCGCGGAAAATATAAGCGTTGGGCGGCACCTGGAACACCTCAAAGGCATCAGCCATCGCTTCAAGCTGCTCTGGCGGCAGGTTCTTAAAAACAGGCAGGTTTTTGATATGCGCCAGCACAAACGGGTCAGCCATTGCTCACAGCCTCCGGTGGATTTACTTTTGCTTATTGTACCGTATTTTCGTGCAAGATTGCTTTGCGGCCTGCTACACGATGACGCGCACGATGCGGTTTAAGTCTGCGTAATCCTTGAAGATCTCGGCCTGCTGCGGTGTGAGCTTCTCCTGCACCAGAGCGAGCGCTGCTTCCCCTTGTTCCGCACCGATTTCCAGCAGCACCAGCGCCCCCGGCGTGCAGACCTGCGGAATCTGATTGAGCAGGCGGCGGATTATATCCAACCCGTCGCCACCACCATCCAGCGCCAGCAGCGGCTCATACTGGCTCACGGCAAGCTGTGGCACTTCGTCGCTGGCGACATAGGGCAGGTTGGCCATCACTACTTCAACCTGGATATGCTGCTCAACCAGCGGCAGCAGCAGATCGCCCTCATAAAAAGTCACAGCGGCCTGATGCCGTGCGGCATTGTGGCGCGCGATTTCCAGCGCGACAGGGCTGATGTCGGTAGCATAAACACGTGCCTGGGGGTGCAGCGCCGCCAGTGTGACCGCCAGCGCGCCGCTGCCCGTGCCCACATCGACCACATGCGCGTCAGGCCGCGCCTGAACATGGATCAGCGCTTGCTCCAGCAGCAGTTCGGTTTCCGGGCGCGGAATCAATACGCTAGGCGTGACCGTAAATTCACGATCATAGAATGCCCGCCTGCCCAGGATATACGGCAGCGGTTCGCCCACTGCCCGCCGTCTGACCAGTGCCGTGTACTGTGCCTGCTGCTCTGGTGTAAGAGGCTGCTCAGGGTGCGCCAGCAGATAGCTGCGCTCTACCCCCAATACCTCGCACAGCAAAAGCTGCGCCTCCAGGTTGGGCAAATTGGCAACCGGGTTGAGAAGCGGCCTTGCAGATTGTAATGCTTCGCCAATGATCATAACCTGAGATTATAGCATTTCCCGAATGGCCTTAAAGCCCTCGCCCGATTTTGCGCTAGACTCAGTGCTGTGGTCAGATAGTGAAAGATGCCCCGTTCATGGTATTGTAAAAGATGCTCTGAAATGGGCAAGATTCTTAACTTACAGGTGCTTAAGGGATAAAAAGATGATGCATACACGAACTGGCAGCTTTCCCATCGGCTTCCGGCGCGGCTGGGCAGACTGGCAGAAAGACCTGGACGGCGCGATCCGCTGGATGAAAGATAATGATTTAAGTGTGATTGACCTGGGCAAGGATGGCGACCACAATGCGCCGAAAGTGGTCGATGCCGGGCTGCGTGTGGGGTCGGTTGATCTGGCCGAGTGGCAGGGGATGATCTCGCCGCACGGCGAAACCCGTGCCCAGGCTATCGACAGAAACACAGCGTATATCCAGGCCTGTGCGCAGAGCGGCGTGACCAATTTTTTCCTGGTCATGCTGCCAGAGAAGCCGGAACTGCCGCGCGCAGAGAACTTCGGCTACATGGTGGAGAGTTTCGCCGCACTGGCCCCGGTGCTGGAAGCCCATAACGCCCATATCGTGATCGAGGGCTGGCCGGGCCAGGGCGCATTGTGCTGTACGCCGGAAGGCTACCGGGGTTTGTTCGAGCGGGTGCCCTCCTCCGCGATGGGCATTAATTATGACCCCTCGCACCTGATTCGTATGGGCATTGACCCCCTGCGCTTTCTGCGTGAGTTCGTGGGGCGGGTCTATCATGTGCATGGTAAAGATACCGAACTTTTCCCGGAAAATCTGTACGAATACGGCCACGAACAGCCGCCGACCTTCGGCAAGCCGTTTGGCTTCGGCGCGATGGCATGGCGTTATACCATTCCCGGTCATGGTGTGACCAGTTGGGTCGAGGTGTTCCATACGCTCAAGAATGCCGGGTACCAGGGCGCGGTCTCGGTAGAACTGGAAGACCAGAACTTCAACGGGACAGACGCGGGCGATAAGCAGGGTATCCTGCTCGGCGCACAGTTTCTACAGAGCTGCTAAGCAGAGCCGAAACAGAGGGCGGGCGTGTAACCCGCCCCAAAGTCACAAGGATGATTATCCGGCCTGTGAGGCCAGCCATGCTTTGATCGAGGGGATGTGCTGGCCATAATGCTCGTACACATCCCCGCGCAGCATCTGCCACAGGATGACCGGCTGCGGAGAACCCTCAAACTGCTGCGGCTCAATCAAAAACGCTTCCGGGTGGGCTTCCACGCCTGCGATAAGTTTCTCAAACGCCTGCCGCGACTCGGTCTGTACAGTAGATAGCGGCTTGTCGCGGTGCTGCTGGTAGATGCACTCGTTGCGTTCATCAACTGGCATCCAGTCCAGTTCGTCAGGCACATATACCTCGCCGCGCAGTTGTTCGTGCAGGCGGTCTGCATACCAGCCCTCGTGTTAAGTGAGGTGGGCGATCACGTCTTTGACCGACCATTTCCCTGCTGCTCCCGGCTCGGTCATCTGCGCTTCCGGCACTTCGGCCAGCACGGCGTCCCACTCGGCGCGTTTTGTGCGGAGGTTTTCGAGGAGTCTGGCCTTGCTCATCCTGTCATCCATATGTTTTCCTTTTTGATTCTGGATACGGTTTAGCCTACCCAATCCAACCACTGCTGTGGCAGGGTCTTGTCCAGTGCCCGCGCATAGATATCAGCCTTGCCGCAGAAGATAAGAACGCTCTCGCGGTAAATATGCATATTCACGGTAACAGGCGCAGTCCAGCCGCCCCGGTCAATCATCCTGCTGTCCACTTCTTCCTGCGAAAACGCGCTCAGCACTGCGTTCAGGTCGTCATCAATGGCCTTGAATGCTGCCTTCAACGCATCGACACTGTCCAACCCTTCCGGGGTGGAGATCGCGCTGAAATCAATTTTGAATGTCTTAAAGGAATCTACATAGGCCTGCTCGTATCTCAGTTGTATGCGGCACAGATCACGCAGCGTGTGATTACTCCCCGGTAGACTATAGGCCAGGTCGCTATCCGTCAACACGTCCATTAACTGGTGGCGCAGGGCCTGAGTCTGATGCAATACATCGAATTGGTCTTTTACAATACTGTTCACTGGTGTTCCTTTACAGGTGCAAGTGATAAAGCACAGACTTGCTATCCTCACTATAGTGCTGATAACTGCCATCTTCTGTCAGGGACTGTGATTTGTGGGAGGAAAGGCAGGGGCGCGGCACATGGCGCACCCCTGTGTGATGCTCTGGTTGCTAAATCATGCCTTGACTGCGCCGGACATGATGCCGCTCACCAGCCAGCGCTGGAAGACGAAGAAGATAATCAACAGTGGAATCGTGGCCACTACGCTGCCCGCCGCCATAACACCATACTCCGGCACAGAGAGGGTCGCGCCTTTGAAGAGGGCTAACACCAGGGGAACGGTGTACATATACTCGGCATTGAGCATGATGTTGGAATAGATATAGTCGTTCCAGGCATTCATGAAGTTGAGGATGCCGAAGACCGCCAGCATGGGCGTGATCAACGGCAGCACGATGCGCCAGTAAGTGCCGAACAGGGACGCGCCATCAATCGAGGCCGCGTCCATCAGTTCATCGGGGATAGTCGCGGCGATGGCCTGGCGCATTAAGAACACACCGAAGGCCGGTGCCCACCAGGGAATCCACAACGGCAGCAGCGTGTTGATCCACCCCAGGCGCGACATGAGCAGGAAAAATGGCACAATAGTGCTTTGATAGGGCAGCATCATCGTCACCAGTACCAGGATAAACAGCACATCGCGCCCCGGAAAACGCCGCTTGGCGAACACAAAACCCACCAGCGAGGTAATCAACAGCGCCGGGACAGTTTGCCCTACCGCCAGCGCCAGGCTGTTCAACATGGCACGGATAAACGTGGTGTTAAGCTGAATCTCGCCCACTGAGCCAGTAAACAGGCCGATATAATTATCGGCGATAAAGGGGTTCGGCCACAGATTGGGTCGGATCGAGTTCAGCGCGGTCTTGGGCATGAATGAAGCCACCAGCATCGCGTAGAAAGGGAAAATAAAGTAGAGTGTCAGCACAGCGAGGACACCATACACCAGCAGGCGCAGCGGCCAATTGGTACGTTTCCTGGGCGCGGCCTGAGTCACGGGTTGAGCGAGAGAAGCCTGTGTCATAATATCCTCCTTAAGCCTCGCGACTGCGGCCAATGCGAAGTTGGATCAACGCGACCACCAGCACCAGCGCGGCGATGATGAAGCCCAGTGCGGCGGCCTCGCCATAACGTGCTGAGCCAAAGGCCGTGCCGTACTGGATGACATTAAGGGTCTCCACGCTGCTTTCTGGCCCGCGTCCGCCAGAATTGGAGAACAGCAGCCAGGGCTGTGTGAACAGATTAAGCAGGCCAATCGTGCCCGTAATCGCCACGAACAGGATCACCCCGCGCATCATCGGCACTGTGACGTAGAAGAACTGCTGTACGCCGGTGGCACCGTCCACACTGGCCGCGTCGTAGAGTTCGTTGGGGATACTTTGCAGACCGCCCAGCATAATCAGCGTGTTATAGCCCGTCCCTGCCCAGACGACCATCAGGATAACCGAGACCCGCGCCGGCCAGGGCTGTGTGAGCCAGCCTACCCGCTGCATGCCCACCGCCTCTAAAATACCATTAATCCAGCCGAAATTGTCCTGCAGCAGCATCTGGAAGATGATGGCGACGATCACGGCGGAGGTGACATAGGGCAGGAAGAAGAGGGTGCGGAAGATATTACGCCCGGTCACTTTCGGGCTGTTGAGCAGGGTAGCGAGCAGCAGCGCCATCGCCACGCCCAGGGGTAACAGGATGACGAGAAAGATTAACGTGTTGCCCAGCGCATTCCAGATGCGCGGGTTGTTCAGCAGGCGCTCGTAATTGCCCAGGCCGAACCATCGCGGCTCCCCGATGCCCTGCCAGTTGTGCAGGCTGAGCCAGAGCGACCACACCAGCGGGTAGCCATGAAACACGCCGAAGATCACAAAAAACGGCGAGATCAGCAGGTATTCCATGCGGTGCTTCCAGATTTGATGCCACAGGGACGCGCGCGCGCGGGCAGGCGAGGCGCTGGCAGCTGAGGCGTTGGTCAACGAATTATCAGCAGACATGCGCGTTTCTTTCTCACTAGGGTTTATCACAGATGGTCAGGGGCGCAGTACGCTGCGCCCCCGGGGATTGCTACAGGAAAAACACAGGCCCAAAACGAACTTATACCTGATAGTCCGGCAGGATTTGTGCCAGATCACTGGCGACCTGATCCATGGTCGTCTGAATATCTGCCGTGCCCGTGACCATCGAATCAAGCTGTGGGACGAGCAGTTCGTTGAGCGCCGCGCCATAAGCTGCCGTGCGGCAGAATTCTGTGCTGAGGTTCTGCGCCATGCTCAGGTAGGCCTGGGCAATGTTCTGCTCGCCAAACAGGGGAGTGCGCAGTTCCTGGAAAGGCCCTTCCAGGTAAGGCAGGTAGGGCGGGATAATGCCCCACTCGGCGGCGGCAGTGGCACCTTCTAGCGAGCCAAAAGCGAACTGCATAAAGGTTTTCACCAGTTCCGGGTTCTGGGTGCTGGCCGGGGAGATGAGGGTCGCGCCACCCCATACCCCTGTATTGGGGCCACCCTCTACCGCGCGCGGCAGAGGCACCACCCGCCATTGGCCCAGGACGCTCTCGTCCACATTGGTTTCCCAGAAACCACGTGCCCAGGCCGGGGCGAGATCGAGCACCAACTGGTCAGTGCTGATGGCATTCCAGTATTCGGGACTCCAGAAGTCGGCTTGCAGTGTTGCGCCGGTTTCATAAATGTCTTTAATCAACTGCACGGCGGCGACACCTGCCTCATCATTAATGGTTACGGTGCTGTTATCACATGTGACCGGGCCGCTGCCGCCGTACTGTGCATCGAACCAGCTCCAGTAGGCAAAGCCGACTGTAGTCCCGCCCACCGGGTACAGCACTGCGTTTTTACCTGCCGCGCCGATCTGCTGCAAAATTTCGAGGAACTGTGCATAGCTCATATCTTCCGGCACTTCGATGCCCAGTTCGCTCAGGATGTCCGCGCGGTAGTAGACCCCACTTACTGACAGGTCGCCGGGCATCCCGAAGTAACCGCCCATCGGCGCGACATACGCCTCGGCCAGCTTACCCGCGATCAACTGATCCTGAATCGGCTCGATCATATCAGTGGTTTCCAGAAGCGCACCCAACCCGCCATAAAGCTGCACCAGGTCGGCCTCTGCCCAATAGAGATCAGGCGCACCTGTCCCCGCGGCCATCGCCGTTTTGAATTTCGCCCCGTGATCATCGGCGTAAGTATATTCCAGTTCGACATTGGGGTACTTGAGCAGGAAAGCCTCGCGGATGCGATCCAGAGGGTGGTCAGCATGTCCCCAGAAAGTCAGCTTGCCTGTAAGGGACGAATCAGCCTCCTGGCGCAGTCGCTCTGCCAGCAGCGGGCTTAGGCCCCCCATTACACTCATTCCTGCCGCCGAGATACCCGCAGCCTTCAAAAAACCACGACGTGATAACTTCGCCATACAATTTCTCCTCAAAAATTTCATTCCAACAAGCTTTGCACCCTGAAGCTGGACACAGGTGCAAGACTATAAATTATAAATTATTTTTCTTGGCTGTCAAAAAGTGCAGGAGAAAGGTGCTGAGGGTTTAGCCGCCCCGGAACAGGACCAGCGTCGCGCCGAAGGCGATCAGGTCACCATCATGCAGTGCCCGGCCTTTGTCATGCACCGGGGTGCCGTTGACAATCGTGCCATTGGCGCTGCCCAGGTCGGTAATGACCCACATCCCCTCGACCAGTTCCAACTGCGCATGAGGACGCGAGACGGACGGGTCTTGCAGGGCGATTTCCCAGGTGGCTTTGCTGGTGGCGCGGCCAATCGTCACACGCTTAATCAGCAGTGGGATCACCTGGCCTTCCTGCGGCCCTGTGGTGATGACCAGCTTGCCACGTCCGGTGTTGGTGGTGGCTGTGATAAAGTGCCCGCTTTCCTGCGCCAGCCGTTCATCCTCAGCGGTGACAGTGGCGGAAAAGTTCATTACGGGCACATAGAGGCGAATTTCGTCGCCGCTGGCCAGCGGGAAGGGTGCGTCGAGCTGACGATCATTGACAAATGTACCGTTGGCACTGCCCAGGTCGGTAATCATAAAGATGCCATCGCGGTAATTGATGACGGCGTGCTGGCGCGAGACATGCTGCTCTGGTATCCAGATGTCATTATTTTCCAGGCGACCAATAGATGCGGTTGCGCCTTCAGTCAGCACATATTCGCGGGTTTCACCGCTGCGGGGGTCTGACCAGGTGATTTTTGCCAGACTGACGGGGTTTTCAATCATTGTTTTCTGGAAGAACTCGCTGCACATTGAAAAGTATGTCCAGTATAGCATAACATATCTTGCGCCCGCCTAACCCTGGGGCATAGGGTATCGTCTGCGTGATCCCGTCACAGGGCAATAAAAAACCGCCCGAAGGCGGTTGGAAGCGGCACATGGTGCTAGGCCACAGGCAGGCTGGGTTGTGCCTCCCTCATAGCCTCCGGCTCCTGGGTGGCCTGGGCCTGTTCTGCCGTGACAGGCACATAATCCGGCAGATTGGCCTCTATACGACGCACGGCAGGCAGGGTGTACACCACCAGCGAGAGGGCTGTGATGAAAAACCCGGCCAGCAGCATGAGCAGTCCCATCCCCGACCCCGCTCCGCTGCCTACCAGTGGCGCGACACGCTCCCAGCCAGCCTGTTCGACGGCTGGCTCGAACACCACATCGGTCAGCGGGCCAATCAATAGGTAAGACAGCGGCAGCAGCAGGATGGCAATCTGCCCAAGTGCGGCAAACACCCGCCCTTGCAGGTCTGGCGCAACCTTCGCCTGCATAAGAGACATCATAGCGGCATTAATTGGCGCGATGGGCAGCATCAGCAGGGTGATGGTGATGCCCAGCCACACCATCGACTGTGCCGTGCCGACCAGCATCAGCACGAGTGCCGTAATGATAATGCCGACCATTACAGTGTGGATGCGTGGGCGTGTGCCGCCCCACACGCTCATGATAATGCCGCCAGCCAGCATTCCCAGGTTCATCAGCCCCAAAAACAGGCCGAGCAGTGCTTCGTTATTCCCTGTACGTGCCAGCACATAAGGGGTGCTGAGGGTCAGGACACCTGCGATCAGGAAGTTGACGATGCAGATATAAAGCACCAGGAAAAGCAGGCTTCGCCGCTGTCGGAGGTATCCCAGGCCGCTCCACATTTCTTTCCAGACAGTGCCGCTGGCCGCCAGCCCTTCGGCAGTTTGCGCCGGGCGTGGGATACGCACCAGAAAGATCACCCCCGCAGCTACCAGGAAAGTCAGCAGGTCAAGCAGGATTGCCCCTGTGAGGCCAACTAGCGCATAGACACCTCCGGCGATCACCGGGGCCACCACTCCCGCCGCCGGGTTAGTCATCTGCTGGATAGCATTGGCACGGTCGCGCTGGTCATCGGGCACCAGCATTGTCACCGAAGCCTGAAAGGCTGGCCCCTGAAACACACCAAAAAGCGCTTGAAGTAATGTCACACTATACAGGTGCCACAACTGGAACTCGCCGGAAAGCACGCTGACCAGCAGCAGCAGCGTGCCTACCGCCTGCCCCGCGTCAGAGAACATCATCACATACCGGCGATCCCACCTGTCGGCCACGACACCAGACAGGCTGGAAGCAAGCACCAGGGGAAGCGCATTGAAGAACGACACCAGCGCCAGCGGCGTAGCGTTTCCGGTTTCGCCAAAGACCCAGATCGCCAGCGCCAGCCCACTGATGCGGCTGCCGACCAGTGAAAGAGTCTGTGTGAGGATCAGTGTGTAAAATGTGCGCATGTTGTGTTGCATTCTGCCCCCTGGCTGTGTCATCACGCTTAAAGAAAGAAAGCCACTGTGCTGCTAAACAGCGCAGCAAGTTTGCGCAGCAGTCCACCGCCTCTGGTTTTAGGGCTGGTATATGTCAAACGATAGACCTGTGCCCGGTTCATTAAATCTTCGCGGTACAGTCTGTTCAGCTCGTAGTCCATTACTTTCTTATCCATAACTACGCTCTCCTTCTGGATTTTGTTGCTTCTCGGCGATTATGATTTTAGTTTACCATTCTAATTAATTTAAATGGTTGATTGCATTCTACACATTAAACTGTTTTGAGTCAATAGGTTTACACCATTTAAATAAAATTTGACCTTGTTAAATCTATGCTTTTAGCGTCTTGACAGCGCGTACCAGACCTCTAAGATTGTTTGTGAAAAGGTCGCCACCCCCACATTCCCTGACAGTGGCCCGGTGATCCTGATGAGATAAGGAGATGCTGATGCGCTGGATACGCGCTGTTGTGTTGATGCTGGCCGGAGGGCTGGCCGCCTGCAATCTGCAAATGGCGACCCCTCTTGTGCCCACTGCGCCGCCAAGCGACACACCGCCCCCGCTGGCGGAACAAGCCACCCGCACTGAGGCCGCCCCTGTGCCTACTCTGCTGCCCACGCCGGGGCAGTTCATCCCCGGCCAGCCGGTGCAGCCATTACCGCCTCCACCTCTGCCTGTGACTGTAGTACCTGGCAGCAGTGGCGATTACAGCACCGAGCCAACGCTTGATGCGGCGATAGCCGATGAGCGTTATACAGTGGAAGTGCGTTCCGGTGCAGCACAGGCCATTACCTACGAGCTGACAATCATACGTGGCAGCCTGGCGCTTCAGGTGCAGGGGCCGGATGGAGTCGTATGGCGCAGGGCATTGAGCGCCAGCGAGACCGCCAGCAGTTCTTTTACCGTCCAGCAGGGCGGGGTCTATGAGCTGCTGGTCTTCCGCCAGAATTTTGATGGTAGTTATGCATTTCGCTGGGAGTGAGGTCAGGATGAGACTGCGTGTGCTGCTTGTGCTGCTGGTATTATGCGTTTTGCAGTCTGAATCATCAGCGCAGGGGCAGACCACCCCCACGCCTTTGCCCTGCGCGCTGCCTGCCCGGCTGGCCGTGGGTATTCGCGCCGGGGTCATCCAGACCGGGCTGCCCAACAATCTGCGTCGTGAGCCATCCACACAGGCGGTACGATCAGGGCAGATCCCCGCCGGGGGCACGTTTCTGGTGCTGGCTGGGCCCCGTTGTGCCGAGGGCTATCACTGGTGGCAGGTGCGTTATCAGGACACAGAAGGCTGGACAGCGGAAGGCGACCCACAAACACGCACCTACTGGCTGGAGCCGCTGAGCGCGCCGCTGCCGGCTCTCGACCTCAGCGAGGATGATCTGCAAGGCTGTAGCGAGCCACCAGAAGATTACACACGAATAACACTGGGTGCGGCGCAGTTGAACGGGCGCACACTGGCGATGCTCGATCATGCGCAGGCGCTCTACACAGCATTGGGCGGCACGACAGTGGATTTCCGCCGGGCGATCACGCAGGGGGGGTATACGGGAGGTCTGGTGGAGGCCAGCTTCGGCACGCATGACGGCGGCGGCGCGGTGGATCTTTCGGTGCGCAGCCGCGCCGATTTTAGTGTGCTGCGCGAGGATATTCCCCTGATGCTGCGGGCGCTGCGAGTGGCCGGGTTCGCGGCATGGCTGCGCGAAGTGGATGAACTGTACCCCGGCTCGCCCATCCACCTCCACGCGATTGCGATTGGTGATGCTGAGCTTTCTCCAGCGGCGCAGGCACAGATTGACGGGGAATACGGCTATCTGCGTGGTTATAACGGCCTGCCGCAGGAGGATGGACTGCCACGTCTCGATACCTCTGGCGAAATGGTAATCTGCCCCTGGATGATTGCGCTCGGTTTCGCCGATTTACGTGCTGTAGCCGATGAATGAGACTGATTTAAACGCCCCTGCTGGCCACAAAAACCAGCAGGGACACTTGGATACCGCTTACGGGATGACAGTGGAAGTTTCGATGCTGGCTTCGGCTTCAGTTTCTATTTCATCCTCATGCCGCAGAGTACGAGCCAGCAGCGGCATGGCTGTGGCCATGATGGCACCGCCGATAAACAGGGAAACCCGTACGCTGGTGCGTGCGCCGATCCAACCCACCAGTGGCCCGCCAGCAATCTGCCCCAGCGCGTTGGACTGGCCGCTGATGGAGAACATCGTCGCACGAAGCTGCGGCTCAGTGCTCTGGTTAAGCCATGCGCTGTAAATGGGATCACCTGTTGCACGCAGCGCCCCCACCAGCCACAAAGCCACCAGCGCCAGCGGGAAGCTGCTGGTCACGCTGAAGACCACCACTACCACCACCAACACGCCATAGATTCGCATGAGCGCCCGTACAGTGGAGCGGTGCTGGCTCATATTCACGCGCCGTCGCGTAAACTCCTGTATTCCCACGGTGATGACCATGCCCACCATGCCGATGATGCCAAACCACACCAGCGGGTCAAGCTGGCCGATGCCCGGCAGCGTAAAGCTGTCTACCAGATGCTTTTGCCACAGCCGGTCATAACTTTCGCTATATGCCCCATGGATCAGGTTGAGCGCCAGTATGGTGAACAGCACTGGCTTCAGGCGCAGCAGGCGTTTGCCTTCGCGCAGGGTATGGACCATGGATTGCAGCGAGGTGCGGCCTTCGGTGGGGGCAGGTTTAAAGCCGTTTTCTGGCATGAAAAGCGCCAGAAAGGTGGTCAGCAGCAGGAAGCCGCCCGCGGCCACGATCAGCGGCAGGTTGAGCGCGATGGTCGCCAGCCCGATGCTGATCCACAGGCCCACCATCCCCACAACATTGCCGATTTGCGAACCACGCATAAAGGCCTGCGCCGCCCGCAGTTCACCCACTTCATCGGTGATCCATGCTTCGGATGCACCGCTGGTAAAGGTGATACCAATCCCCCATACAACCTGTGCCAGCAGCACCGCCGCGAAAGTGGGGAACAGCCCTTCGATCAACAGGCCGAGGCTGATCAGCGCAAAACCGACGATGATCGACAGGCGGCGGCTGTAAAGATCGGCCACGATACCGGTAGGGACTTCAAAGAGCAGCACGGTGATTTCCAGCACCGTGCCCACCAGCACCAGTTGCAGTGGGTCCAGCCCGACAACCTGCGCCTGATAGACGAGATTGAGCGCAAAGGCGACAGAAAAGCATAGCGAGGTCGCCCCGCTGTGAATGAGATAAATTCGATACGCATCCCACCGGCCCCTGCCGGGACGGGGGTTATTTTCAGTTGTCAAAGACAAAGTGGTTTTTCCCTTATGCACACAGGCTGCCGCTGAAACAATACAGCGGCGCGGGTCCTCCTTTAATGGAGTGACCCTGAAATCACTGGACTAAGAAAGAGGCTCGGCACGCCCGAAGGCAGGCCGACCAGGCCAGGACATTATCGGGGATTTTGGATGGAGACTGACATAATAACAGCACCTCCTGTGTGCTTCTGATCGTTATTATAGAAGGTGCTGTTTCAGCCTGTCATCCGTCTTTAGGCGGAGTTCGTAACATATGACACTTCTACCAGTCGTGGACGCTGCCATCGACACGGCGCACCATCGGCAGATAGGCCCGTTTGTAGGGGTACCTGGCAGCGGCGGCTTCGTTCACGTCTGTGCCCAGCCCCGGCGCGTCGGTCACTTTCAGATAGCCATCCTCGAAGTATGGCCCACCGGGCATAACCTCCTGGGTTACTTCCGGGAAGAAGGTCATTTCCTGAACGCCAAAGTTGGGAATGGCGATGTCGAGATGCACATTGGCGGCATGAGTCATGGGGGCGATATCGCCCGGCCCGTGCCAGGCGGTAGCAACCTGGTAGGTTTCGGCAATCGCCGCGATCTTCCGCGCTTCGGTCAGCCCACCGATATGCCCGATGTCACAGCGGATAAAGTCGATCAACTGCTCCGTGATGAGCGGCAGCGCCTCCCAGCGCGAGTGAAACAGCTCCCCCATAGCAATAGGGGTAGTGGTGTGCTGGCGGATGAGCCGAAAGCTCTCTTTATGCTCTGGGCGCAGCGGATCTTCCAGGAAAAACAGTTTATACGGCTCCAGTTCCCGCGCCAGCCGCGAAGCCTGCACCGGGTTCAGCCGCTCATGGACATCGTGCAGCAGCTCGATCTCCTCGCCTAGTGTACTGCGCAGATGGTCGAACAGGCGTGGGATGGTGCGCAGATATCCCGCTGGCTCCCACTGCTCGACAAAGGGTAGATCATCGCGCACGCTGCCCCTCGCTGCGCCATCCTTCACCGCTGTGCCATAGGTGCCGACATTACCGGGGATGGCACACTGCGCCCGCAGCACTTTGAAGCCTTCCTCCATGCGTGCCCGAACACGGTCTTCCACTTCTTCAAACGTATCACCGCTGCAATGCGAATAGGCCAATGCGCCCTCACGGGTTTTGCCGCCCAGCAGCGAATAAACCGGCAGGCCAGCACGTTTGCCCTTAATATCCCACAGTGCCAGGTCAATACCTGCCAGTGCCGTCATCAGTACCGGGCCACCCCGCCAGTATGTCCCGCGAAAGATCATCTGCCATGTGTCTTCGATGCGATCCGGGTCACGCCCGATGAGCAGCGGGGCGAGATGATCTTCCAGCGCGCTGGCGACAGCCAGCTCACGTCCGTTGAGTGTGGCATCACCCCAGCCGTATAATCCTTCGTCAGTCTCGATTTTGACCAGCACGTAATTACGGCCTGGGCAGGTGACAAGCACTTTAACATTGGTAATTTTCATAGAGAAGCACTCTTTGATCGAAAAAGTAAAAGCTGAGTATAACCCGCACTGACCGCCTCCGCCCGGCACACTATAAGTCCAGGCAGAAAGAGCAGTTTCTCATCTGGCAATGATCTATTCGCGCTATGCTGGAGAGACAAGCGAAAGGATATTCTGGAATGACAATGAAACACCTCCTCCGGTTTTTCGTAAGCACGATCTTACTTGCCAGCGGGATCACCCTTACCGCCGCGCAGGACAGCACTTTGTCTGCCGCCTGTAGTTCGTCAAAGGCCAGCATCAGTACCGGCCAGACCGAGCATACGCTGGATTATGATGGGCTAAGACGCGCTTATCTTCTGTATATCCCGGCCAGCTATGACCCGACACAGCCCGCGCCGCTGGTCTTGAGCCTGCACGGTTTTTCATCCAACCCGCTGCAACAGGTAAGCATCTCGGCCTGGAACCCGGTGGCAGATACCCACGGTTTCCCTGTGGTCTACCCACAGGGAACAGGCTTGCCACTGCGCTGGAACAGCGGCCAGTCCTTTTTTGAAGGGAGGCGGGGTACGGATGATGTAGGGTTCATCAACGCGCTGCTCGACCACCTGACCGAAACCCTGTGTATCGACACCACACGCATCTATGTGTCCGGGCTTTCCAACGGCGGCGGCATGAGTCACGGTCTGGCCTGCGAACTGGCGGATCGCGTCGCGGCCATCGGTGGGGTGGCCGGGGCCTATTCTACGCGCGAATGCGAACCATCACGGCCTGTCCCCGTGATCGCGTTTCATGGCACGGCGGATAATATCGTACCCTATGGGGGCAGTGAAGGCGGCAATATGACACTGCCTTCGGTAGAGATATGGGCGGCGGAATGGGCAGCGCGTAATGGCTGTGCCGACTCACCACAGCCGCTTGAGAGAGTGGGCGCGGTCAGCGGCGTGGCCTATGAAGACTGTGATGAAAATGCCAGTGTGGTATTCTACACCGTCGAGGAAGGAGGGCATACATGGCCGGGCGGCGGTCTGCTGCCCGCGTTCATTGTAGGGGAAACCAACCAGGATGTGAACGCCAGCGAAATTATGTGGGATTTCTTTATGGCGCACCCGCTGGTGGAGGAGTAAAGTCAGCAGGGGCGCGACACGATCCTGTCGCATCCTTTATTTTCAGTTTAGACTGCGCCTTGCAGCAGGGTGCGGGCATCGGCCAGCAGCTTGCTCACACCCATGATGACGGCGAACATCTCTAACCGTCCCATGAACATGCCGATGATCTGGGTCCACAGCAGGGTGGGTGGCGAGTCCGGCACGGTCAGGCCCACCGAGAGGCCGACAGTCCCCAGCGAACTGGCGAACTCGAACAGGCTCTCGCTCAGCGTGTGACCATGCGCGGCGACAATACCAGTCCCCACCACCAGCAGCACCATATAGAGAAAGGTGAACAGTGCCACCTGGCGCACCATCCGGTCATTCAGGAAACCGCGCTGTTCCCCATGCCAGATGGCGGGTTCGTTGACCATGTGGCGCGGCATGAAGGTGCGTCGTACTTCCCAGATCAGGCTCTTATACAGCACGTAAATACGTATCTGCTTGATGCCCCCGGCGGTAGAGCCGCTGCCCCCGCCCACAACCATCAAGCCAATTAATACCAGCCAGCCCAGTTGATTCCAGCTTCCATAATTCACCGTCGAGAAGCCAGTGCCAGAGAGTGCCGAAGCCGCTTCAAACAGGGCGACTCGTACCGTTTTGTCCGCCCCACCATATACCTGCGCAGCCACCCACGCCAGCATCAGAAACGAAATACCCATCAGCAGCGCGGCCAGTCGCACCTCGCCATTTAACAGCACCGCCCGGAATTTGCGTTTTATAAGGGTGTAGGCCGTCAGAAAATTGAGGTGGCCGAGCAGCATCAGGATCACGATAATGATTTCGATACTGGCGTTATCCCAGTGCCCAATCGAGTCCGGCTGGGTGGAAAATCCGCCAGTCGCCACTGCTGTAAAAGCGTGGTTGATCGCGTCGAACCAGCCCATCCCCGCCAGTCGCAGTGCCAGGATGCCCAGCACCGCATAACTCAGATAAATACGGACAACGATAGAGGCCGACTGGCGCACATGCGGCGCGAGCTGTTCCGTGCGGCCTTCTGCTGCGGTCAGGCTTGTGCCCAGCGGCCCCGCCACCGCGCTGAGCGCGATAATGACAAAGCCTGCCCCGCCGATAAACTGGATCATGCTGCGATAAAAGAGCATGATGCGTGGCGCTTCGGTGACATCAACTACCGACATCCCGGTTGTCGTCCACCCGCTGGTGGATTCAAACAGAGCCTGGGTGAAGTCGAGGCGGAGCGCGATCATGAAGGGCAACGCACCGACGACGCTGGCTGCCATCCACACAAAGACCACCACGACCGCCCCTTCCTGCAAGGACAGGCTAAGGGGTTCCTCTGGGGTGAGCCAATGCCACAGCACATAGCCAAAGATCATGAGTACCGCGCCGGGCACCCAGAAAGCGCCTGCCAGGGCGCTCTCCTGAGGATAAAACAGGAGTGTCGGCAGCGGCAGCAGAAAGACAATGCCCAGGGTCATGAGCAGACCACCACTGTAACCCAACAGTGCGCGATAACGCTCGCGCAGGTAACGCTGGTAGCGCACTGGCTACTGCTCCCCGCACAGGGTAATTAAATCCTGTACCTCGTGTTCCGGGTGGCTGATGAGGATCAGGTGATCGTTGGCCTGGAGGCGGGTCGCACCACGGGGTACCAGCACATGCTGCTCCCGAATGATACAGGCGATAAGCGAGCCTTCGGTCAGCTCCAGCTCGATCAGGTTTTTGCCTACGGCGGGCGATTCGCTGTCCAGTCGTACATCGGTCACATTCACCCGGCCTTCGGCGATGGGCATCAGCGCCGTGATGTCCTCAAAGCTGGCCTGCTGCTCGATCATCGAGGCGATAATACGTGTGGCAGAGAAGGCCACGTTAATCCCCAGTTTGCGGAAAACGGGTTCGTTCTCCGGGTCATTGACCAGCGCCAGTGCGCGCGGCACATTGAATAATTTCTGCGCAATCTGGCAGGTAATGAGGTTGTCCTGGTCATGCGACGTGAGCGCCAGCACCACATCGGCCCTTCGTGCCCCGGCTTCTTCCAGCCGGTTGACATCACTGCCTTCGCCCAGCACCACCGTGGCTTTGGTCTGCTGTGCCAGTTCTTTACTGCGCAGTGCGTCACGGTTGATAATAGTGACATGATGCCCTTTATCCACAAACTGCCGTGCCAGAAAATAGACGGTTTTATCCCCGCCGACGATAAGAATTCGCATTGCGTGCATAAGGTTTTACTCTGGAGCTATGGTTTTCAGAAATTCAGTCGCGGCCAGCTTGGTTGGGCTGATGGTGTCAATCCCAAACTGGCGGTACAGAGTCTCGCGCGCCGGGTCATATACACGGGCGACAACACGGGGTACATTAAAGACACTCTTGGCAATCTGGGCGACCATCAGGTTGATATTGTCTGTTGTTGTGGCAGCAAAAAGATAATCCGCATCCTGGATTTTAGCCTGTTGCAGGATGTTCATCTCTACTGCATCACCCAGAATCTGGAAGCCGCTGAACTCCACCGACAGTTTATCAAACGCCAGCTCCCGACGGTCAATTACCACGATGCGATGTCCCTCCGCGCTCAGGTGATTGGCAAGTGTGCCGCCCAACCGCCCACAAC
>JBGSXK010000085.1:0-2746 GCA_041751455.1 Anaerolineae bacterium | reverse complement strand
GGTCATGCGATACGCTCAGCACCGCCCCGCGATAGCCTGACAGATACGTTTCGAGCCATTCCAGGCTGGCAAAGTCCAGATGATTGGTCGGCTCATCCAGCAGCAGCACATCCGGCGCACGCAGCAGCAGTAATGCCAGGTCAAAACGCGCCTTCTCACCGCCAGACAGTGAGTCGAAACGTCGTTCTCGTGGGATATGACCCACTCCCAGACCTTCCAGCACGATTTCGATGCGGTAATCCATTTCATAACCACCACGTCGCTCAAAGTGCTCTGAAGCCTCGGCATATGCTTGCATAATGTCAGACAGCGAATCCCCATCTGCCTCACTCATGTCGGCTTCAAGCTGGCGCATCTGTGTTTCAAGCTGGCGCAGGTCTGCCAGCGCTTCATCGATCAACTGGGTAATCGTCAGGTGGGGCAGGGCGGTTGGCGTTTGCGCCAGATACCCCAACTTCAACCCCGGCTTAAGCAGTATTGTCCCGCTGTCGGCCTCAATCTCGTCGGTCACGATTTTTAATAGAGTGGATTTACCCACCCCGTTTGCACCCACCAGCCCCAATCGTTCCCCATCATTAAGCGCGAAGGTCACATTGTGAAGAATCTGATGGATGCCATAAGCTTTAGAGATATTGGAAATCATCAAAGACATGATGCCTTGTCCTGTGGGTTTTGTCAGTAAACAATGCGGAAAGACGGCACAGCATGAATCAAAAACGCTGCCCGGCGGACCAACCCACGATGGCTATATCATTAATGTTTATAGGCAGGGAAACAGATGCCCGAAACATGCCAGAGCGCAAACAGCGGGGAGTCCGGTCTTAGTGCTGGCTGCTGCTCTTGGTGTGCATGTCTTTACTTTCTCTCAGGCTGGCGGAAGTTCGGGAGGGTAGGGGAAGCGCACCCAACCCCGCCGTAACTGAACTTATTGTAGGCCATTCGGCTAGCGTCTGTCAATCCGACCAAAGACGGATGTGCTCAGCAGATGATCTTTTTGAACCACAAAGAGCAACAAGGAGTTAAAAGTCAGAAACAGTTTGCATGATGATTCGTTCTGACGAATAATTGGAGCGTTGATTTAGGGAGCCTGAACTATGGCAAAAATACATGACCATATCACCGATGAGCTTCAGGCGTTTATCCACAAACAGCGCCTTTTCTTCGTGGCAAGCGCGCCGCTGAGTGCCGAGGGGCATGTCAATCTGTCGCCCAAAGGTTATGACTGTCTTCGCATTCTGTCCGATCATCAGGTGGCCTATCTTGACCTTACTGGCAGCGGTAACGAAACCTCGGCGCATCTGGTGGAAAATGGCCGTATCACCCTGATGTGGTGTTCGTTTGAAACCGCGCCCATGATTCTGCGGCTCTATGGACAGGGGCGGGTCGTGCTGCCCAATTCACCGGAGTGGTCTGATCTGAGCGTCCATTTTGAGCTGCGTCCCGGTGCGCGTCAGATTATCGTGGCTGATATTGACCTCGTGCAAACCTCCTGCGGCTTTGCAGTTCCATTTTATGAGTATACAGGTGAACGCGAGTCCCTTATCAGGTGGGCAGAAAAGCAGGGTACAGACGGCATCGAGGCCTATCACCGCGAGAAAAACACGACCAGCCTGGACGCGCTACCCACACCACTCGGCCAAGGGCTTCAGCATGAGTAGGGTAGGGGGATCGGATGGCTGAGACCAGGGATTGGCGTATCGAACTTGCACAGCGGATCGCCCCAGCCTATGCCGTCATCCCGCGTGTGAAAGCCGTTGTACTGGTTGGTGGGGTGGCGCGTGGTCGCGGGGATCAATATTCCGACCTTGATCTGGCCGTGTTCTGGGAAGCTGCGCCGGAGGAGGCGGAACGCCGTGCAGCGCTGGCGCAGGTAGAGCAAACGTTGCAAACAGCGCTGGTGATTGGCGGACTGTACGCCGTGCCCGTACTTGGCACAGACGATGATGGGATGCTCTGGGAGGATGAGGCGTTTATCGGCAGCAGTGTAACCCGCAGTTTTAAGATAGATATCGGCCACCGCACCGTAAATGCCATGAACAGCATCCTGAACGATGTGACGCAGGGCTGTGACCCAACCGTATTCATCGCCCCGGCTACAAGCGCTTGCGCGACCTGTGCGACGAAATCCCGGTCAGGCCGCCGGAACTTTACCACCGCCTCAATGCACTGCTGCGGGATGACCCGGCACAAGTCATGGGTGACCTGGATACGTTGGTGGAGGAAGTATTCACATTGGTAGAGCAGCACGTGCCAACCGTGGACATCACCACCGCGCGCCAGCGTTACACTACCCGCCGCCAGCCATTTACCGCGCCACCTCTCTAATCGTTACGGTCAGGCTTAACTTGGTTTCCCAGTTCGTTACAAGCCTATTCAGCACCGAAAAATACGCGCAACTTTGATTACACTTCTATCCTAGTTGTGTAACCATAACGAAAAAACGGGATTTCCGCGTGTAAAAATATGTGTGGAATTCCGTCATCATAACCGCAACTTACGCTTCCGCAGCAACTGCGTTCTCCCGCCGGGTCTGCCAGCGATAAATCTGACCGCGCGCCGCGAAGAACACCAGCCCGATACAAACCAAAAGCGCCCCGGCCAGAGCGTAGGTAGTCGCCAGTCCATAAGCCGCGTTTAACGGCTGGCTGATAATCGGCGATAGGAACTGTCCCAGAAAAACCGAGGTCGTCAGGCCGCTCAAAATCCGCCCGCGCAGTGTAGGCGGAGCTTCTCCCGCCAGCCACAC
>JBGSXK010000084.1:0-11465 GCA_041751455.1 Anaerolineae bacterium | reverse complement strand
GCATATCGAGCAGGGTGGCAGGCTGGAAAAAGCCGGCCTGGACATTGGTGTTGTCAAGAGTATCGTCGGGCGCAAGGGCTACCGCCTGATTTTTCACGGCCAGGCAGGCCATGCAGGCACAGCCAGTATGTGGGAACGACGCGACGCGCTCCAGGGTGCGTGTCTCTTTGTCACCCGCGCGCATGAGCTGGTACGTGTGCGCTTCCCTGAAGGGGTGCTGAATTGTGGCCGCCTGGAGATTAAGCCGGGCACACTCACCACCATCCCCAGTGCAGCCGATCTGACAATCGAGGCAAGGCATGTAGACGAGGCGCTTTTGGAAGACATGGAAAGCGCCTTGTTTGCGCTTGCAGAAGAATGCGCAGCCACGACGCGGGTCACAGTGGAACGCCGCTGTACGGGGTATATCCCCCCTGCGGTCATGAGCGAAGAGGTTTTAACGGCCATCGAACGTGCCTGCGGCATCCTGGGGGCATCGCATATGCGGCTGCCCAGTTATGCCAGCCATAACGCGCAGGTCATGAGCAGCTTCACCCCCAGTGGAATGCTGTTCATCCCTTCGGTCAACGGCACCAGCCATAATCCTGATGAATACTCCCGTTGGGAGGACATCATCACCGGGACAAACGTACTGCTGCACGCGGTCATCAGCCTGGCAATGAGCTATTCCGCTTCATAGAGGCGCAGTGGAGCGAAGCCGCGCCAGCCTGCCACCCCTGGCTGCGCGCAGGGATCGTCGCTGTGCAGGATGAACAGCGATGTGGTGTGGCTGTCTGGCCCCCACTGTATGCCGTCCTCGAAAGCCAGGAAGCCCCAGATGTAAATTTCGCCAGACTGCCAGTAAATATTGGCGATCCGAGTGGATAACGTGACAGTCCTATGCACCGCGACACAACGAGGCCTGCCCAACTGCGCGATTAAATGCCATACGGGAAGCCTGACCTCCAGCCGCAGGCCGCCCACCTGACCCCGATCTTCGTAAATTGCCCCGTAAAAGGGGTTGGCCGCTGGCGCTTGTGCCACAAAGTTGACCTGGGACAGGCCTGGCTCAAAATCCAGTGTCATGTCCGGCAGGTGGTCAGCCAGCACACGCAGCGCCATGCGGTAAGGGATTTGCCCCGGTGTGATGCCTGCCCAGCACGGCAGCGCGCAGGCCGCAAACCCCGGCAGCGTAATGGATGGCGGCGCGGCGCGGGTTGCAAGCAGCACCCCACTGATGAACAGCAGACACGGCAGCAGGCAGTAAAGGATGAGCATACGAATCATGGGGACCATGCACATCATGGTAGCACAGGCCGGGCGGATGCGGCTATAATGGGTGTGTGTTAGCCGGAAGCTGTTTAACCAGATGCGTTGACATCTGGCGCGGACTCAGGGCCACTATGAGCGACCAGGACTTTTCTAAAGCACCCACAACTGAAGCTGTCCCGCCCGATCATTTTGGCGTGATGATTGCGGCGGTATTGATGTCTGTCGGGGGATGGGCGGCACTCTATGTGCTGGTAACCACTTCTCTGCCACGTGTGAGCGAGCGCTGGCTGTTTTTCCTGCTGCTGCAAATCGCCGTGACCGGGACGGTGCTGCCTTTCGTACGCTATCTCAACCTGCGCTTTACACCACTGGCCTACCAGTTACCACCGGGTGGGGTGCTGGTGCGGCAGAGTATCTGGGTGGGTTTGTTCGTGGTGACCTGCGCCTGGCTGCAAATCCCACGTGTGCTGACCACGCCCATGGCCTTTTTCCTGGGGCTGGCTTTTGTGATTATCGAGGTATTCCTGCGTTCACGCGAACTGTCCAATGAGCGTTATGGCGAGGACTGAACTGCTGCGTGCGCTGCCCTCGGTGGATGCACTGTTGACACATGAGGAGGGTGCATCTCTGCTCGCACTGTATGGACACACGGCGTTAGTAGAGGTGCTGCGCAGTGTGTTGGGTGACAGCCGCACCCGTTTGCAGGCAGGTGAAACACTCCCAGTGACACCTGATGCGCTGCTGGATGCGGTACGCCTCCGCCTCGAAAAAATTTTCCAGCCCACGCTGCGCCCGGTGATTAACGCCACCGGGGTGATTATTCATACCAATCTGGGGCGCGCTCCACTTTCACGGGCGGCGCTGGCCGCAGTGGAGGCCGCAGCGGCGGGTTACAGCACCCTCGAATTTGATCTTGACAGCGGCAAACGGGGCAGCCGGCTGCGTCATGCAGGCGATCTGCTGGCGCAGATGACCGGGGCAGAGGCGGCGCTGGTGGTGAACAACAATGCCGCCGCGCTGGTGCTGCTGCTCTCTGCACTGGCACAAAGCCGCGAAGTGATCATTTCGCGTGGCCAGTTGATAGAAATTGGGGGCGGTTTCCGTGTGCCGGATGTAATGGCCCAGAGCGGCGCGCTGCTGGCTGAGGTGGGCACGACCAACCGCACCCGTGCCGAGGACTATGAACGTGCCATCCATGAACGTACCGCCCTGCTGCTGCACACCCACGCTTCCAACTTCAAAATCATCGGCTTTACGGAGGAAACACCCCTGGCTGAAATGGCCATGATCGCCCGGCAGCACGGCCTGTATCTGGTCGATGACCTGGGCAGCGGCACGCTGCTGGATACCTCCCCCTATGGGCTGGAACATGAGCCAACCGTGCAGGAAAGCCTGGCAGCGGGCGCAGACCTGGTGTGCTTCAGCGGTGACAAACTGCTGGGCGGGCCACAGGCGGGCATTATCGCCGGAAAGAAAATACTGGTTGATACGCTCAAGCGACACCCACTGGCACGCGCTATCCGTGCTGATAAGTTGTGTCTGGCCGCACTGACGGCCACGCTGGAACATTACCGGCGTGGCGAAGCGCTGACAAAAATCCCGGTCTGGCAGATGATCACGCGCCCGCTGGCGCACCTGCAAGCGACCGCCCATGCCTGGGCGGCGGAAGTCGGAGGTATGGTCATCGAGGGGGAATCGACCATCGGCGGTGGCAGCCTGCCCGGTGCTACCCTGCCTACGGCTCTGCTGGCGCTGGATGTTGAGCAGCCCGACAGGTTTCTGGCGCAGTTGCGTACTGCGCCCACTCCGGTGATCGCTCGTATCGCCGCCGGGCGGGTTCTGCTTGATCCCCGCACAGTGCTGCCCGGTGAGGAAAGCACACTGGTGCAGACCCTAAATACGTTCACACGCAGCCTATAGTGCCTGCGCACACAAACCATCCTGTTACAATGCTTTTACCTCCTGTTGACCTTTTCCAGAACCAGTGCTAGAGTCACACTTAGGTTTTATATCGGTTCGATAATTGTTACCTTCTATGAATTATCTTGAAGCGCTGAACCTTCTGTGCCAGCCTATCCGTGCCGGGGATTATCCTCAATCGCTGAAACCGATGCGCGTACTGCTGGCCGAACTGGGCAACCCACACCTCGGCCTTCCGGCGGTAGTAGTGGCGGGTTCGACAGGTAAAGGCACTACCTGCCATCATATTGCCCGGCTGCTGCGTGGCAACGGGTTGAAAGTTGGCCTGTATACCAGCCCGCACCTGCACAGCTTCCGTGAGCGCTTCATGTTAAACGAGGCCGTCATCAGCGAAGCGGATTTTATCGCCGGGGTAGAGGCGGTACAGGCAGCGGCAGCCCGGCTGCAACACACTTACAGCACCTTCGAGCAGGCGACAGCATTGGCCTTCTGGTGGTTCGCCCGGCAGAAGCCGGATATGATCGTGCTTGAAATCGGCCTGGGTGGGCGTTTCGACGCGGTGAATGTGGCCGAGAATGTACTGGCTGTACTGACACGCATTGAAAGCGAACATGCCGTTATGCTGGGCGGCAGTATACGCTCGGTGGCCTGGCACAAAGCAGGTATTATCCGCCCCGGCAGTCATGCCGTAACAGTTAAACAATCCCCGGATGTATTCTCGATTTTGCAGCGCGAGGCACGTGCGAAGAATGCCTGGCTGCACCTGGATGGGGGCTGCAACCTGACCCACGAAGGGGGCGAGGCGGTGCTGGCGCTGGCTGCCTGGCAGCATTTGCTGGAACAGGGCTTAATTCCCCGCCGCCACTTCATGCCAGGGCTGAACTTCAACAGCCTGCCGGGTCGTATGGAACAGGTGCAGCTTAATGGGCATATCCTGCTCATTGACGGCGGTCATACACCGGATGCCGCCCGCCGCCTGCGCTCAGAGGTCAATCGTCTGGTCGGCCCGCTCAGGCCTGTCCGGTTGATCGTGGGAATGCTGGGGGATAAATCTGCCCATGATTATCTGCGCCATTTCGACGCGCCGCGTTATCATGTGGTGCTGACACAGGCTCCCGGCCATCGTGCCAGCACGCCTGCTGTGCTGTACGCGCAGGCAAATTATCGTTATGCCAGGGTCGAAGTTGTCCCGGTGCTGGAAGACGCGCTGGCACAGGTTCATACTGCGCCTGAAGAATTCATCGTCGTGGCAGGGTCACTGCGACTGGCAGCCACCGCCCGCGAAAGTTATGGCCTGCTGCCTCCTGCGGAGATGGCAGAGGCTCTGGCGACCCGCCAGATTTTTGATGGTGTGTCTTATCTGGCGCGGCTGCGGCCTATGGCGCAAACAGCGTCAGCGCTTCCAGCAGGATAGGCAGTGCAAAATAGGAATGCCAGCCATAGGCTTCGTCGGCCAGCCGCCCAAAGCAGTACACAGGCAGGCGACTGACCAGCGCGTCCTGCGCCAGTGCAACTAACGGGCTGTCATCCGGCGCGAGCCATGTCGTAACACTGTCCTCGGCCTCGCTCAATCCCTCATCAAAGTTTGGATAGGTATAAGGCACACGCCCACGTGCCGCCGTCGGCAGATAAGCCGCAGCTCCTGGCGCGAGAGGCCGACCACCCACACTTAAGACGGCAATCGGATACTCCATCCCGGCAACACTGGTGATATGCAGCGTATCCACCAGTCCGCCGATTTTTAGCTCACCTTCCCAGCCCAGGTTGTCGGCCTGCCAGCGCAGTTGTGCCAGGGTCGAGCCTGCTGCACCTCCCCAGCGCACCGTAAGCAGCGGCGAGGGCGCTTCTAAGGTGAACAAACCGTGTTCTCCCTCCGTCCTCACAGGTGCAGTTGTGTCGCTTTCCAGCCACAGCATCCCGCGTGCATAGGACGGAACAGGCCAGTCGCTGGTCAGTTGTGCGCTTAATTCGTCGTTCATAGCTCTGCCTATGGCTTCATATCTTTACCGCGTCTGCCCTGATTATCGCCTGTTCAGGACATATGCGCGAAAAACGGTGTTCACCGAATGAATAAAATTCTCAGTGTGCATCAGGAATGGATGCGCTGTCGTGCAGCCAGAAAGCCCTGCCGAATCTGATTTGCTGAAATTGCGACACAGCAAGTGCTTGCTGGTTAACGCTCCTGCCGCAGGATAAACACCAGCGATAAGGCTGAGACCACCACCAGCAGCAGCGCAGGCGCGCCGATCTGCGCCAGCCGGGCTTCTGCACTGGCAGTCCAGATTTGCGTAGCAAAGGTCTTAAAGCCGGTCGGGGCGAGCAGCAGTGTCGTAGGAAGTTCTTTCATCACACTCAAAAAGACCAGTGCCATACCCGCCAGGATACCCCCACGCGCCAGCGGCGCGGTAATGCGCGCCGTGACCTGCCAGGGGCGTAAGCCCAGGCTGCGACCAGATTCCTCTACGCAGGGGTTAATCTGTGTCAGGGCGCTGCGGGTTGCGCCAATACTCAACGGCAGGAAGCGTGTGGCATAACCAAGGACAAGTACCGGAAGGGTCTGGTACAGGGTGGGCAGGTAGTTGGCGGCGAAAAAAACCAGTGCCAGCGCGACCACTACCCCCGGCAGCACATTACCCAGGTAAGGCACACTCGCCAGGGTTTTCCCCCTGCGGGACGAGGAGCGCACCGCCAGCAGTGCCAGCGGCAGTGCTGCCAGCCCGACCACCAGCGCCGTCAGGCCGCTGGAACTGATTGTGTTCCACAGGGGCAGCAGCATTTGCGGGGTAGCAGCAGGGTTTTGCAGCAGCCACGAGAACAAAATCAAAACAGGAATGACCATCCCTACTGCCACCAGCAGCCCACAGAAGGCCAGTGCCGGAACACGCCATTGGCCCAGTGCGACGGGGCGCACCTTACGCTGCACTCCTGTACCGATGCGATAATTGCGCGTGACAGCAGCCACCCGCCGTTCCAGCAGCAGCAGGCCAATCGTAATCACCACCAGCACAAGCGCCAGGATTGCCGCGCGGTTGCGGTCAAACGAGCTGGTATACTGCATGTAGATCACTCGTGTGAAGGCATCGTAACGCATTAGAGCCACCGCGCCAAAGTCACTCAATGTATATAACGCTGAGAGCAGCATACCTGCCGCCAGCGCGGGCTTTAGCTGTGGCAGTGTCACACGTCGGAAGACCTGCCAGCGCTTTAAGCCCATGCTCTGCGCGGCTTCTTCCAGTGCCGGGTCCATCCCCAGCAGCGCCGCCCGCACGGGCAGCACTACATAAGGATAGGTAAAGAGGGTGATCGCCAGCCACGCGCCCCAGAAACCATAAATCGAGGGGAGATGCTGTACCCCCAGCGGTTCGAGCAGACTTTGCAGCAGGCCACGTGGCCCAAACGCCGCGATAAACGTGATCGCACCGATATATGACGGAATGACCAGCGGCAGCACCCCGCCAACCAGCCAGAAACGACGAAACGGTAAATCTGTACGCGCAGTCAGCCAGGCGAACAAAGTGCCTATGACCGCCGCCGACAGCGTCACCGCCCCGGCCAGCAGTAAACTATTCCAGATGACCGACAGAGTACGCACGCTCAGCAGGTATTCCAGTCCGCTTTCACCTGCCCCCAGTGCCCGCACTATCAGATAACCCATTGGCAGCAGCACCAGAGTCACTACCAGCACCGCGATAATATGCAGCGGCGAAGGCAGCTTCAGCCATAAGTGCATGGCATAACGATTGTGGACCGCGCAGGACAGGATGTATTCAGGTGCGATGCGAGTGCGTTGCATGAAAATCCCTTAATTGTAAAAATGTATTGCCCATTTGAGGCAGGGGCAGGGTTGGAACCTGCCCCTACAGGTTAGTCAACAGGTTTACGGCAGCGCGCCTGCTTCACTCAGCAGGTCAAGCGTACCTTGCAGATCGCTCAGATCGCTCAGGTCAATATCCGGTGTCTGAATGTCCTCCAGCGGAGTCAGCAGCGGATTGGTAGCGATACCCGCAATCAGCGGATATTCATAGGTCTGGTCAGCAAAATACTGCTGCGCGTTAGTGCCCAGCAGATACAGGATCAGGCGCTGTGCCAGCCCTGGATTATCCGACGTATTCACGACACCCGCACCCGCGATATTGATAAGCGCGCCCAGATCGCCCGCCGGGAAGTAGTAATTGACCACTGGGAAATCCGGGTTATCGGCCAGGAAGCCAAACAGATAATAATGGTTTACCAGCCCAACTTCAACTTCACCATCTGCCACGGCCTGCACCACCGCACGATTATTCACATAAGGCAGTGAGCCGTTTTCGACCATACTCACCACCCAGGCGCGCGCGTCATCTTCACCCAGCAGGACGCGCATAGCGGTGACATGCGCCTGGAGTGAGGCATTGACAGGTGCCCAGCCCACACGCCCGGCCCATTCTGGCCCGGCCAGTTCCAGGATGGAAGCAGGCAGTGCGTCCTCGCTGATGTTGTTGGGGTTATAGACCAGCACACGGGCACGCCCAGACAGCCCCACCCACAGGTTATCCAATGACTTATAACCTTCCGGCACACGTTCCATAATGTCGGAGGGCAGCACGCTCAGACGGCCAGCCTGCGCCAGCGCACCCAGCGCCCCCGCATCCTGCGCAATGTACACATCAGCAGGACTGTTGTTGCCTTCTTCCAGGATCGTCGCGGCCATCTCAGCCGTATCACCGTAACGCACTTCCACCTGAATGCCGGTTTCAGCGGTAAATTGTTCCAGAATAGGGGCGATTAAACCTTCGCTGCGCCCGGAGTAGACAATAAGAGTCTCACCGTCCTGGGCCACCAGCGGCATGAAACTCGCGCTCAGCAGCACGAGAAGCAAACAGAGAACTATGAAGCGTATAGAGCGCATATAATCAGTATCCCCTTATTTGAAGGTAAATCAGAATATCTTGTTCCAGCCAGTAACAATTGACACTATTTTGCCGGGTTAGCGCGAGGATGTCTACGCTTGTGGTAAATTTCTCAATTTCGCTTTTGAGGAAACGGGGATTAAACCCATGATGACACGATGTGTGCTGTAGGGTTAAGCATAAGTTAGCATAGGTTAACAACGAGTTGCGTGGGGAAATAAAACAGGGACAGCGATTGCTGCCCCTGCATGGAAGATAGAGCTGGATCGGGACTTAGTTCCAGCTAAAGCTGTAGGAATTACCTTCCCAGTCGGGCGCGTTGAGGACACAAGAGCCATTACCCAGCATATAGAAGCCTACTGCACCTTCGGCTTCGACCAGCGCAGTGCCATCGTCGCCGGCCAGTGCCGCAGCAATTTCTGCCGGGGTGACGGTGAAAAGCAGCGTACCTTCACCCTCTACGGGGCTGATACCATAGACTTCGTAGCCCTGGTTGCTCAGATACAGCGCAACGGGGGCAGCAATGTCACGGCTGTTGAGGCGACCATCAGCGATCGCGCCGCCGATGCAGTTTTCCATGTCGCTGCCAAAGCCATAGGCGTTATACGGGAACTCGAAGCCAAAGACCATGATTGTGCCACTCTCTGGGACAACTGCCGGGCTGATACCGTGCTGGTTTTCCGGGACGGTGTAGACCTTGCCAGTATAGCCATCAATCAGGGTCAGCTCTGGGTTGAAGCCAAAAAACAGGCAGAGAACGGGGCGCTGTGCCTGGGCTGGCTGGCTTAGGACAGCCGCAAATGCCAGAAGCGCCACCAGAACTGAAGCAAGTTTACGAGTGCGCATGATGAAAATCCTCTCAGTATTGGTGCAAGGGTTATTCGTTTTACTATATGACGTAATGTTCTGACAGATTGTTGAGTTTTGAGACTTCATAAATTTTTCACAGGCGCAACCTCACCCCGACGGTCTGCGTATAGCAGGTCAGGAACACTCAATAATTTGGGGTGTTATCTCTCTGTCTTAACGGCATAGTGGTACAATAATCACGATCATTATGACAGAGAGGAGTACCAGGACATGGCAGCATGGTGGGGAACGCGAAATAATGTTTCCTCGCGTTTGCGGCTGGAAGTAGAGGCCATGCGCGCGACCTTCGGCAACACGTTTAAACTGGTGGTGCCCCAGTTCGGCCTGCTCTACTGGGAGGGTTTGGTCGAGGTCAATCTCTCGACTCTGCGCTCACCGGAGCATACGCTGAAAATTGTCTATCCTAACGAGTATCCCAATCGCCCGGCTGAGGCCTATGTCCTGAAGCCGCGCATCTACAGCGAAAAGCACCAGTACGAGGACGGCCAGCTTTGTCTCTTTAACCCCAAAGATGGCGAACAGTATGGCTGGAACCCTGCCCGCTCGACGGCGGTGACCGTGGCAGGTTGGGCGGTACAGTGGCTTTACGCCTATTACACCTGGCGGGCAACCAGTGAATGGCCGGGCATCGAGGAACGTGTACGCCCGGACACACCCCTGCCCCGCCGACGGAGATAAGAACCAATGCTGAAATCACTGGCTTCAATGCGCCGCGCGGCCACCGTGCCCAATCTGGTCGTGGTACAGCGCGTACTCAACAAGATGGCTGCCGCCGCGCGCCACTTTATTGCTGACGAAACCGGCGAGGCACTGGTGGGGCTGGTCGTGCCCGGCGAATATACCAATGGCATCCCTACGATTTATGTGCTGGATACGATTTCGCCGGATGACAGCGCGGTACGGCAGTTGCACACCTTCCAGCAGGGTGATGACCGCCAGGACGAGATTATCTGGTGGCTGCAGGAGAACTGGCGTGTATATCGCCAGCATGAGCAGGGCAAATCCAGCCAGGTGTCGCAGTCCAAGTGGGATGTACCGCTGCGCTACCTGGGTGATTGGCACAAGCAGCCCGGCTTTATGATTCAGCCCAGTGTGGGTGATCAGATGACGGCGCTGAGCTGGCTGGATGACGACGAAAACGGTATGGATTATCTGCTGGCACCTATCGTCACCGTAGGGCATCCTTCCACCACGATAAATTCGCCTGCTCTGGCGAATTTTGTGGCGCTGCCGTTTGATGATCTGTCGCATATGCGTGTGGATTTCTGGTATATCCACCGGGATGTGCGTATGTTCCAGCCGATTATCCCGGCAGTATACCCGGACGATCAACTGCCAGCGCTGCCGGATTACCCCTGGCATCTGGTCAAACCGGAACGTGCCGGTGCAGAGTTTGCCCGCCTGCACGATGAAGGCTTGTTTACCTCGGTGGTACTGTGGAATGCTGATGAACCACCGCCGCTGGAAATCTGCTTTATGTCTGCGCGGATGGGGGCAGACCGGGTGCTGCTTATCAGCACTGCCTGGAATTACCCGGAGCAGCCGCCTGCCGCGCGTGTTGCGCCTTTTCTCAATCTGGAAGCAGACGATGATCTGTATGATGTCTTTGAGGAGATGTGGGCACAGTCGGAAGCAGTGGCCGATCCCCCTGGTTGGCAATGGTCGCCGGAGAAGTATCTGGTAGATTATATTCGTGTGCTGGAAGACTCGCTGGGCATCAGGCCACCTGTAGTTGAGATTACCGTCACACCCACGCCTGAAGCCACCAGCGTACCCGTTACAACCGAGGTGGGCACCCCGGCTGACGAAGCGGCCGAGGTGGAAGAAGAAAAAGTCCCTGAGGATGAATCATGAGCTGGACACGGGTTGAACGCTTATTAGGAGCCACTAATCTCGCGCTGCTGGCGACTAAAAAGGTCGCGGTGGTGGGGTTAGGGTCTGGCGGAGGGATGGTCGCCCTGCAACTGGCTATGAGTGGCGTGGGTAAATTCGTACTGGTCGATGATGACGTGCTGGAAGAAGGCAACATCGTGCGTCATGTGGCCGACAGGCGGTATCTGGGGCAGCTCAAAGTAGATGCGGTGGCAGACCTGATCCGCCATCGTAACCCGATGGTAGAAATCGAAAAACGCCGCGGGCGCATCGAACAGCATCTGGACGCGCTGGAGGGCATTGATCTGCTGGTGGCGGCGGTGGATGGCGAGGGGCCGAAATATGTACTGAATCAGGTCGCGCTCGATCAGCATTTGCCCGCTGTTTATGCCGGTGTCTATGAGCGCGGCGAAGGTGGCGATTCGGTGGTGATTTACCCCTATGATGGCCCGTGTTATGCCTGCTGGGCGGCGGAACTGCGCGGTGAGGTAGTATTGGCCCTGAATGCAGACAGTCAGGAACTCGATTATGGTATGATCGGCCCGGAGGGGACATTAGAAGCAGAGCCGGGCCTGTGGCTGCATGTGACACGGGTGGCCTCGGTACAGGCGCATCTGGTGCTGAACGAATTATTAAAAGGCACTGATGTTTATGAACCCATGC
>JBGSXK010000083.1:0-6534 GCA_041751455.1 Anaerolineae bacterium | reverse complement strand
AAAAAGCGTTTTTGAAACATAGTGCCTCCTCAAAAAGAAATCGAATAAACAGCTTACGAGCTAGAACGCTCTTGCAGGGGAAGGTCTGTGACCTATCCGCAGCGTGGAATATCCTCAAGGTTCTGGCGCGAGAACAACGGCCTCACCCTCGACCATCACTATGCCGTCCTGATTGGTGCAGGCCGTGCGAAAGGTGGCGATGCGTTTATCCTCGCGGTAGGCGATCAGCTCAACGGTGGCCGTGATGATGTCGCCGATAAAAACGGGTGCTTTAAACTTTATATCCTGCCCCAGGTAGATTGTGCCTGGGCCGGGCAGGTCATTTGCCAGCACTGCCGAGATGAGACTGGCGGTGAACATACCATGCGCAATGCGCCTGCCGAAACGTGTCCCAGCGGCATAAGTGTCGTCCAGGTGTATCGGGTTGCTGTCACCCGTAATGTACGCGAAGCTTTCTACTGCCTCGGCGGTAATCACTGTCGTGCGCGTGGCGCTATCGCCAATGGTGAGTGCCATCTTATGCCTCTCCTTCCGGCAGGCCAGCCAGTTCACGCTTAAGAATCTTGCCTGCTGCCGAAATCGGCAGTGCGTTCATAAAGACCACATAACGCGGCACTTTATACCCGGCCAGGTGATGATGCATATGAGCGAATAAGGCTTCTTCGGTCAGTGTTTCGCCCTGTCTGACGACGACAAAAGCCTTGCCCACTTCCCCCCATCGTTCATCGGCTACGCCGATGACGGCGCACATCTCGACAGCGGGATGACGATAAATCACGTTTTCGATCTCTACCGGGTAGATGTTCTCGCCGCCGCTGATGAACATATCCTTTTTGCGATCCACGATAGTGAAATACTGCTGCTCATCCATCACTGCCAGATCGCCTGTGTGAAACCAGCCCGCGTCGTCTATCGCGCTGACACTGGTCGCCGGATCGTTGAAATAACCGGAACACATCGACGGGCCGCGTAGGGCCAGCTCACCCACTTCACCCGGCTTCAGCGGCTGGTTGTTCTCGTCTACAATGCGCGCATCCACGAAGAAATTAGAGCGGCCAATACTGCCTGCCTTGCGAATCGCATCCTCCTGAGCCAGCGCAAAAACCCCTGGGCCGAACTCTGTCATGCCGAAGCCCTGCTTGAACTGTACACCTTTTTCACGCTGGAACTGCTCGACCAGATTCACGGGAAGTGGTGCGCCGCCGCTGGTGCAAAAACGCAGATTGCTCAGGTCTGCCGTCGCCCAATTGGGCGCGGCAGTCATCATCTGATAAGTAGTCGGTATACCCGCGTAGACTGTCGCCGCGTACTCTTGCAGCAGGTCCAGCACCTGCGCGGCATCAAACCTGCGTGTCAGAATGACCGTACCCCCCAGGATGAGCAGCGGTGTGGTGTAGACCAGCAGACCGCCCGTATGGAAGAGGGGAAACGTGTTCACCGTGACATCACCATGCTGCAAGTCGTGGATAATCGTGTTGAGTGTGTTCCAGGCGATCATCCGGTGGCTGATCTGTGCTGCTTTCGGCAGGCCGGATGTGCCGCCCGTGAAGATCAGGCAGGCGATATCTTCCTCATGGACAGTTTCGGTGGTCACGGGCACGAGCAGCGAATCGCTGATGGTTTTCTCGAAATAACGGCTGTTCTCGATGCCATCACCTTCGATATGCAGAAAGTGCGCGAGGCTGTGGCTTTCGGCAGCAATCTGACGCACGTTGTCCTTAAACTCGTCGGAATAAATCAGCACTTTGGGCGCGGTGTTCTCGACCAGCGCCAGCAGTTCGCGCCAGTGTAAGCGCCAGTTGAGCGCGGTCAGCACCGCACCCAGCTTGCCACAGGCGAAGAACGCATCCAGGTACTCCACGCCATTATGTGCCAGGATGGAGACACGATCGCCTTTTTCGATGCCCGCACCGCGTTGCAGCCAGTTTGCTAGCCGATTGGCGCGGTTGTTCAGCTCGCTGTACGTGAAGGGTCTGTGCGGAGTTTTGCCCGCGTCCACAATGGCAAGCTGGTCTGGCGTGTAGAGCGCTCTGCGCCCGATGATGTCCCCAACGTACATCTAACTGCCTCGGATATGCTGGTGAAACAGGGTGTTGAATTCGTCCGGCTTTTCGAGATAGGGAGAATGCCCGGTATCCGCTATGACATGTTCACTGTATGTGCCACCCGCTGCCGCATACTGTTCCAGCACGGCGCGTGTCTGGCCTACCATAGGCTGTGCAGGGAATACCTCTGCGCCCGGCCATCCGGGAATCACTCCCAGCGCGCCGAGTGTGCCTACATCAAACAGGGAGTTGTCACCGACAATCTGATCATCCGCCCCACGTATCCACAGCACCGGGGGTTTGGGGTCAATGTGGTACAGATGACTGACATCTCCCGCGTATTTAGGTGAGATTGCATTGTTGGGGCCGTACAGGCCTGGCGCAGCACCCGGCCAGTTGGGGGAAGGCACCGAGTCGCCCGCATAATCCTGCTCACCCGTGTGAATGGAAAGTATGGACGAGAGCAGTTCTTCTTCACGGGCGGCCTTAAACGGCGGTTTCCAGTAAAACAGGTTCATCACATTGCGCGGGGAGGATTGATGATCGCTGCTGCGATCCCCCTCAGCGATCAGGCGTACAAACTCCGGGTTGACAATGCCCGCACCGGACCCGGCGTAATCATCAAAGCAGAGCGTACCATCCAGCCCTTTTACGCCACCAAAACCATAGGGCGATCCCGGCGCGACCTGCGTCACCGTCAGGATGCGCTGTGGGTAATCCATCATGAAGCGCCAGACCACTGATGAGCCAAGTGAATGCCCAACAATGTGCGCTTTCTGAATACCCAGATGGTCGAGCAGGGCGGCCAGATCGTCAGAAAGATCACCCAGGCCGCGTGTGGCATCAATCTTTTTAGCCGGGTCTGCCCCCCCATAACCGCGATTATCCGGCGCGATGCCCCAATAACCGGGCGGCAGCGCCAGCATGGTTTCCTCCCAGAAGGTCGCCGACGAGACATTGCCGTGTACAAACACGACTGGAATATCCGTATCCGCGCCACTGAACAGGACACGGGTAGTCAGGCGTGAAGTGGTGATTGTTTTGGGCGTAATGCCCGCCATTACTGAAATATCCATAACTCGTATCCTTTTTAAACGATGAAGATCACAGAGCCATCACTCAGGTTACGGCTTGGCCTCTTGGTGATTTTGTGATGTGCTTTGCTCAACCTCTGAAAACTGCTCTTTTAACACCCGTTTCAATACTTTTCCCGCGGCATTGCGCGGCAGACTGTCGGTAAAGACGACCCATTTGGGTACTTTGTACTTCGCCAGATTGCCACGGCAGTGTTCGATCACCATCGCCGCATCCAGCATTGCACTCGGCTTCAACACGATAATCGCATGGCCACATTCACCCCATCGCTCATCCGGCACGCCGATCACGCCAACATCGGCCACACCTTCCAGTTGAAAAATCACCTGTTCGACCTCTGCCGGGTAGACGTTCTCGCCGCCGCTGATATACATATCCTTATAACGATCCAGCACATAGATACAGCCTTCCTCATCCACCGTGCCCGCGTCACCAGAATGCAGCCAGCGGTTGCCATATTCATCCATGCTGAAACTCTCGACGTTAGCCTGGGGACGGTTATGATAACCGGGCGTGATATTAGGGCCGCTGATGATGATCTCGCCCATTTCGCCGGGGGGCACGTCTTCAAAGCGCTCGTTGACCACCCGTACCCGTGTGTGCAGCAGCGGCTTGCCGACAGAAGCTGGTTTTTCGAGCGCTCGGCGTTTATCTGCCAGAAACACTGTCGGGCTGGTTTCGGTCATGCCAAAGCCCACCTGAATGATAATGTCACGCCGGGCATAATGATTAAGCAGGGCGACAGGCATAGGCGCGCCGCCGCAGCCCCATGACCTGATATGGCTGAGATCGGTGGTGTCGAAATCTTCATGCTGGCTGAGGAACAGATAAATGGACGGAACCCCAAAGAAATGGGTGATAGCCTGCGCCGGGTCGGCCAGTGTGTGCAGGGTGAGGCCGGGGTCAAACTCGCGCGCGATGACCACCGAACCGCCTGCATGAATCAACGGGTTAGCATATAAATTCAGCCCGCCCGTATGAAATGTGGGCAGCACGCTGTATTGACGGCTCTCATCATTCAGCCCTGCCGGAGTGGTGATGTTGATCGCGTTCCACAGTGTCATCCCATGTGTGATAATCACCCCTTTGGGCTGGCCTGTCGTGCCCGCCGTGTACATGAGTGTCATGGGCGTGTCGTGTGTGGTCTGCGGGTTCATGACCACAGCGCCGACCTGCGCGTTTATCGCGCCTTCGTAAGAAAGGTTTTCGTCTGCCGGAAAATCCGGTACATTAATGCGCAGCAGATATTCTATCGGTGTTTGTGTAGCCAGCGCTGGCACATGCACGGCAAACTCGCCATCATAAACCAGCGCCCGCGCCCCGGCATCCTTAAGGATAAACAGAAGTTCTGGCTCAGCCAGTCGCCAGTTCAGCGGCAGCATGACCGCCCCCAGTCGAACACAGGCAAACTGGAACTCGAAGTATTCCACACCGCTTTTCGCCATAATCGCCAGCACATCACCCGGCTGTACCTTCCAGGCCCAGCGCATAAAACCGGCCAGAGACTCGACCCGGTGGTGCAGGTCGCCATAGGTCAACTGCTGCCCGCTGTGCTGGCCGATCAGGGCCAGTTTTTCAGGGGTGCGATCTGCATGAAATGCGACCCAATCTGATGCAAGAATCATTTAAAAGCCCAATTTCCCAAATAACATATCAGTTTCTATGTGTTAGCAGGGATACACAGAAGTGCTCTACTCCCCACCATGGCTAAGGGTTATCCCCAACGCAGCGCCACAGCGCTCCAGGTGTAGCCAGTGCCTGCGCCCGCCAGCACCACCAGATCACCCGGTCTGATCCTGCCCTGCGCCAGACCAAGCTGAAGCGCCAGCGCCTGATCGACACTTTGTACATGACCATAATCTTCCAGATAAACAGACTGGGCTGGTGTAAGGCCAATCGCCTCCAGAATTTGCAGGTAAAAGGAGCGTTTCATATGGGTGATGCCCAGAAAGCGCACATCGTCCAGCGCTGCACCGCTTTTCTCCACCGCCTCGCGGATGACGTGTACGAAGTTCGCCAGCGAATTTTCCAGGCGCTCTGCCATATAAACCGGATCGGTCACATCCAGTCGCCCGTGCAGGTCGCCGATCACGGCCTCGCCCTCACCGACTGCGGCACTAGTCAGTACCACGCTTTCTGAAAGGCTGCCATCCGTGATGGCCGATGCGCCAAGAATCACGTTTTTATCCGTGCCACGTTGCAACACCAGCGCGCCACCGCCTGCCCCAAAATTAAACATAAAACGTGAACGCGGATTTTCCAGGTTAATGAGGTCGTTCTCGCGGCTGCCCGCCGCCAGCAGCACGGTATCCAGGGAAGGGTCGGCCAGCATCATGCCGCGCGCCAGATTAAGCGCGATAGGTGCGCCCGCGCACAGCGCGTACATCTCGAAAGCATAGGCATGATGTGCGCCCAGGTTATGCTGGATTTTAGCGGCCGCATTCCAGACCAGATGGTCTTTGTACTCGCTGCCGTGCGAGATAACCAGCTTGATCTGTTCTGGTGTGATCCCCGCCTGAGCAATGGCCTTTTCCGCCGCACAGGTCGCCATCATTGTTACGCTGTGTACTTCTTCGGCCACATGACGCTGGCGAATGCCCATTTTATCGCGCAGGATTTCTGCGGGGATGCCTGTACGCTCCACCAGATCGGCAGCGGTTTCGATCTTTGGTGGGAAATAAGTGCCAATGCCCGTTATACCCACGGGAATGCTGTTGTCCATCAAAAGTTCCCATAATAACATCTATTTTAAGGCCAGCGCGGTTTCAGCTTTCAGCACTTTCATTACCACACTGCTCTGGATACGCTCTATCCCTTCGAGCACCGTCATCTTCTGTGCCAGGAACCGATCCAGTGCTTTGCTGTTATGTACGACCACCTTGATAAGCAGATGATAATCTCCCGTCAGGCGATAACATTCCAGCACTTCCGGCATCCCGGTAATCAGCGCTTCGACCTTACCGATCTGCTCGCTGGTGTGCGGCTGGATGCTGATCTGCACAAAGCACATCAGGTCATAGCCCACAATCTCATGGTTCAGCAGCGCCACGTACTGCTCGATCACACCCGCGCGCTCCAGGCGCTTAATGCGGTTGTGGACTGCTGGCTGCGAAAGAAAAATCTTGCGCGCCAGGTCGGCCACACTAATGCGCCCGTTGAACTGAAGCTCTTCAAGAATGGCACGATCTAACTCATCAAAGCCAAACTTCTGTAAATGATCGATCATGGTATTTTTTTGCTTATCATAGATGTTTTGCCAGGCATTGGCACGGATGAAGAAAGAAAGTTTATTGTAACAGGGGTTTTGGTTTATTTTCTTTCGGAGATGGCTTTGAGAGAGCAGCGCAGGCGGTAAGACAGCGCCGGTCAGCCGATTGCAGCGATAAACATCAAG
>JBGSXK010000082.1:0-5594 GCA_041751455.1 Anaerolineae bacterium | reverse complement strand
GAAATGACGCTGGCGCTGCTGGCACTATCCGAACCGCCCACCGCCATCTTCTGCATGAGCGATGTCCAGGCGCTTGGCTGCCTGGCGGCTATACGTGACAGCGGCCTGCAGGTGCCTAACGATATTTCCATCATCGGCTTTGACGATGTGGAGATCAGTCACTTGATCGGGCTGACGACTATGCGCCAGCATCTGGAGCAGGGTGGCTACCTGGGTATGCGACATTTACTGCAATTACTCGGCGACGAGTCGTTTGGGGAAAACTCTCCCGCCGCTGATGTGCCTGCCCTGCCGCCTTTCGAGGTGGTGGAGCGGCAGACGACCCGCCGCATCGCCTGACCGTTGACTAGCCATAGGAGGAATGGTGCAGCCCAGCGGAACAATGAACCGTTTTTCACCTCTACACCGCAACGCTTTAGATTTATTAAAGGAGTGTTCCACCATGTTTTCGAGAAGAACCCTTAACCTCGTTGTCATTATGGCGCTTATGCTGGGGTCATTCACCCTCAGTTTTGCCGCCGTTGCCCAGGATGATATGGGCATTGAGTGCCCAGAGGGCAGCGCCAACATCACCATCGCGGGCGGCAGCGTGGGCGCAGAGCTGGAACAGGCGCAGGATGCCGCTGCACAGTTTATGGCAGCCTGTCCCGATGTCACCATTGATGTACTGGAAATGCCGGATGGCGCAGGCGAACGTCTGGCGCTGTACCTGCAATTCTGGGAAGCACAAAGCCCGGATGTGGACGTGTTCCAGGTCGATGTGATCTGGCCCGCCATCATCGCCCCGCATGTGGTGGACATGAATGAATACCTGAGCGAAGACGAAATCGGCATGTACTTCCCGGACATGGTCCAGGGACAAACCGTCGATGATCGTCTGGTCGCTATCCCCTGGTTCAGTGATGCCGCCGGGCTGTACTACCGTACCGACCTGCTGGAGCAGTATGGGGTAGAGCCGCCCACCACCTGGGACGAGCTGACCGATGCTGCGCAGACCGTGCAGGATGGTGTGCGTGCCGACACTGGCAATAACGATTTCTGGGGCTATGTGTGGCAGGGTAACGACTATGAAGGTCTGACCTGCGACGCGCACGAATGGCTCGTTTCCGAGACTGGCGAAACCTTCATCAGCAACGACGGTGAAGTCAATGTGCTGGACGAGCGCTGGATCGCAGCGCTGGAACGTGCGGCAGACTGGGTAGGCACTATCAGCCCTGAGGGTGTGACCACCTACCAGGAAGAAGATGCCCGTAATGTGTTCCAGGCAGGTAACGCCGCCTTCATGCGCAACTGGCCGTATGCCTATAACCTGGGTAATGCAGATGACAGCGCCGTCTCAGGCATGTTCGAATGGGTGCCGCTGCCCATGGGCGATACCCGTGTCGGTGCTTGCCTGGGTGGCTGGCAGATCGCGGTGTCGCAGTATTCCGATAATGTCGATGCAGCCGTGGCCGTGGCCAAGTTCCTGACCAGCCCTGGCCTGCAAAAAGAGCGTGCCCTCAGCCCACAGGGTAATCCGCCCACCATTCCGACAGTTTATGAAGAATCCGAACTGGTCGAGAATGCACTGATGAGCCGCCTGGGGCCGATCCTGGGCACCGCTTACGCACGCCCCTCAGTGGCGACCGGCGAGCGTTATAACCAGGCTTCGGCGCTGTTCTCTGGCGCGGTGCATTCTGTCCTCACTGGCCAGAGCGATGCCCTGACAGCCATGGAAGACCTGGAACTTGACCTGCAGGACCTGCTGGAAGATATGGGCTAGTCTGCGTTTCATGCGCACCAGGGAACCTCTGTAAACGGGTGTGCCTGAAAGGTTAAGTTGTCAACCCGCGAGTAATTTGTTAAGTTCTGGGAGGGTATCTATCCAACATGATGCCCTCCCATTGTTTCTATGGATGCCTCATTCGCAATAGATTTTGTCATAAAAGTCCAAAGGTCAGCGCAGTGCCTGTGTTCAACACTTAAAATTTCAGGAGGTATACCCCATGCTTGCCGTCCGCGAGTCGGGAAAAGGCCAACTCAGCCAGCTAGAAATCAATTTAATTAGCCTTTTGTTTTTGATTTTAGGCATCGCTCCGCTTATCCTTTTAGTGGTCAGCATCACCAATGACCCGTTAATCGTCGAAGCCAGCCAGTCCAGCAATAGTGTTATCCTCCCCTTCCTGGACAGTTTCGGCATCATCCTGCCGCTGCTGCTGATCGGAGTGGGGATATTCGCCCTGCGCCTGGCGTGGGGTCTGTATAACCGCCGCCAGGAAGCCGCCACCTGGGCGCAGGTGATCCTGCCCTGGTTGTGTCTTGTGGGTGTGGGCGTGCTGGTGCAGGCCATCGTCAGCGGCAGCCGTACCCCTCAGGGTTCTAACTGGCTCCTCACAGTAGTGGGAGTGCTGCTGATGGAGGGTGTGCTGATCCTCGCGTGGTTATGGCTGCGCCAGAATGTGGATCAGTTTGAGGGCGAGGAGAACCTGTTCGCGCGCGATACGCGCACGGCCTGGAATTTGCTTATACCGACGATCGCCGTGCTGATTTTTGTCGCCGCCCGCCCGCTGGAGCAGACTTTCATCGCCAGCCTGACCGACCGTCGTTTCGCCGGGACACAGGAAATTAACTTTGTTGGCCTGCAAAACTACGCTCAACTGGTTGGCGTGCGGCTGGATGTCCTGCCCTGTGAACAAGACAGCAGCGGCAACTGCGTTGTCGAAACAGACCGTACTGGCAACCAGAGCGTGGTCTACCCGCGCCCGCGCGATTATCTGGACGAGAGCTATACCACCCTGCGCTTCCGCGAAGTCAGCCGGTTTAACCTGCTGGGCAATCATTTTGTCTTCAGCGCGCGTGACAACAGTTTTATCAATTCTGTCGGCAACACGCTCTATTTCACCTTCTTCTCTGTGGTGATAGAGCTGACACTGGGTCTGTTCATCGCTATGGTGGTCAATTCCAAATTTGCCGGGCGCGGCCTGCTGCGCACGGCCATGCTGGTACCCTGGGCGATCCCCACTGTGGTTTCCGCCCGCCTGTGGGAAACCATGCTGCGCGATAATACCTCCGGTGTCATCAACCAGTTTCTTTTGACCACGAACCTGATTAACGCGCCGCAGGCGTGGCTGGCAAACCCCAACTTACAGATTCCTGCGCTCATCGCCGTGGATGTGTGGAAAACCACGCCCTTTATGGCGCTCATTCTGCTGGCTGGCCTCCAGGTCATCCCCTCCGATATTTACGAGGCGGCAGATGTGGACGGCGCAAGTAAGTTCCGCCAGTTCAGGACACTCACACTGCCGCTGCTGCGCCCGACTATTGCGGTAGCGCTGGTCTTCCGCACGGTGGATGCGCTGCGCGCCTTCGACGTGTTTCAGGTGCTGCTGGGGCGGCAGAAACTCTCGATGGCGACCTATAACTATGAAACGCTGGTGGCTAACCAGCAGTTCGGCTACGCCTCGGCTGTGGGGGTGGTCATCTTCCTCCTGATCCTGATCTTTACCATTCTGTATGTACGTGCTCTGGGGGTCTCGACAGACTGATGTTCGGCATACGCAGCGAAGAAACTATTGAACAAAGAATGCGGCGGGAGGCAGGCCAGGCGGCAGATGCCCAGTCCCGGCAGATAATCTACATCCTTCGCAGGATCGGGTTCTGGCTTCTCATTGTCCTGATCCTGCTCTTTACCCTGTTTCCATTCTATTGGGCTTTTAACACCTCCCTCAAGTCTGAAAACGAGATTATCCAGCCCGCGTCGTTTTTACCGCGCAGCGCCACCCTGCAAAATTATCAGTCGGTCTTTTCCAATGACCAGTTTATCCGCAGCCTGATCAACAGCGCGGTGGTTTCGACAGCTTCGGTACTGATCGCGCTGGTGGTGGGAGCATTTGCAGCCTATGCGCTGGGGCGGCTGCGCTTTCGCGGGCGCACAGTCGTATTGTATCTGGTCCTCTCCATGACTATGTTCCCGCAGATTTCGATCCTGTCCGGCCTGTTCGAGGTGGTAAATCAGGCTAACGTGTACGGCTCGATCTCGGCGCTGGTGCTGACCTACCCGCTGCTGACCCTGCCGTTTACTGTGTGGACACTCAACAGCTTCTTTAAGGGGCTGCCGGGTGAGCTGGAATCGGCGGCCTATGTGGATGGGGCCACTCCCTTCCAGACGTTCTACATGATCCTGCTGCCGCTGACCGCCCCCGCGCTGGTGACGACAGGGCTGCTGTCCTTCATCGCTGCCTGGAACGAATACCTGTTCGCGCTCACATTTACGGTGATCAATGTGCAGGCGCGCACTGTCACGGTGGCAATTGCGCAGTTCTCCGGGCAGATCGCCCGGCAGGAACCGATTGCCGAGGTCATGGCGGCGGCGATGGTCGTGACCGTTCCATTGATCGTGCTGGTACTCATCTTCCAGCGGCGTATCGTGGAAGGCCTGACGGCAGGCGCGGTGAAGGGGTAGGCAAATACAGCTTTAAAACTGCTGATGACCGGGCTTCTGCACGAACTGAATACCATAGGGGAGGGTCTGTGACCTTCCCCTCTATGCTTGTTATCAGGCTTTATCATTTATCTTTTGCGGACAGCACTTGTCTCTCGACTATGGATTGACGACTTTACCTATGAACTGGCACACCAATGCAATTTTTTACGAACTGAATCTGCGCGCTTACCACGATGCCGACGGTGACGGGCATGGCGATTTCGCTGGCCTGCGCCAGAAGCTCGATTATCTGCAATGGCTGGGGGTAGACTGCATCTGGCTGCTGCCCATTTATCCCTCACCACTCAAAGATGATGGTTATGATATCGGCAGTTTTTATGGTATTCATTCGACCTTTGGCTTTCTGGAAGATTTCCGCCTGACCGTGCAGGAAATCCACCGGCGTGGTATGAAAATTATCGCTGACCTGGTGATGAACCACACCAGCGACCAGCATCCGTGGTTTGTCGAGGCGCGCCGGAGCAAGGACTCTGCCACACGCAACTTTTATGTATGGAGTGAAACTGACCAGAAATATGCTGATACCCGCATCATTTTCCTGGACACCGAATCCTCCAACTGGGCCTACGATGATCGCACAAGCGAGTATTACTGGCATCGCTTTTACAGCAGCCAGCCGGATTTGAATTACGATAATCCTGCCGTGCGCCAGGAAATGCTGAACGTCGTAAAATTCTGGATGGATCAGGGGATCGATGGCTTCCGTGTGGATGCTGTACCCTATCTTTATGAACGTGAGGGCACCAACTGCGAGAACCTGCCGGAGACGCATGATTATCTGAAAGAAATCCGGCATTTTGTGGAAATGCACCGCCCCAACGCGGTGCTGATGGGCGAAGCCAACCAGTGGCCGCAGGATTTACGCCCATACTTCGGGGATGATGATGAATTCCATATGTGCTTTCACTTCCCGGTGATGCCCCGCCTGTATATGGCGCTGGCGAAGCAGGACCGCACCAAAGTCGTCGAAATCCTGGCGGATACTCCCGATATTCCCGATAACTGCCAGTGGGCGACATTCCTGCGCAATCATGACGAACTGACGCTGGAAATGGTCACGGAAGAAGAACGTGAATTCATGTGGAACTTCTACGCCGCCGACCCGCGTTAC
>JBGSXK010000081.1:0-7485 GCA_041751455.1 Anaerolineae bacterium | reverse complement strand
ATATGTGGAACACTGATTAAGATCACAGAAAAGCCACCGATGGGATTTGAACCCATAACATCAATATTACAAGTATTGCGCTCTGCCGTTGAGCTACGGTGGCGTTTTCACTAAAGCCATTATAGCATGGTTGGCGCGCGTACTTCAAGACAGAAATTGGTTCATGCCGCCTATCGTGCAGGCATTCTAGCGAAGCCCCATCCCATTGTCAATCCTTGAACCAGCCTCTACAATGCGGCATAACGATCAGGAATCTGGGCATCAGGGGTTTGCGTTTCAGAAGACCCTCTGTGTCCCTGCGTTAAGTTTTTGGAGTCTGCATTTTGACAAGAAAATTTTACAGCCTCGTGCTGCTGATCATGCTGGTGGGCTGTACCGGGCAGCGCGGCCAGCAGTTGAGCGACCTGCCCACTGTCGCCTCGTTCGAGGGTATTCAGCAGCAGGCTACCGCCGACATGCTGACACAGAACGCACCGCCGCCTGGCTTCCGCGAAAATGTGAGCTTTGCGGAGGTTGATCAAACGCTGGAGGCGCTGCCCGGCTGGCGTTATATCGTCACGCTGGAATTTGATGGGGTGTTCGCCCGGACTCCGCGTGAAACCAGCGCCACCGCCCGTGCGGAAGTATGGTTTAACCAGTTGGCCTCGGCGCGGCGGCTGGTGGTGGAAACCTCTGGCGAGCTGCTGGGGCAGGCAGAAGGCCAGGATTTCGAGGCGGTGCGGATGGGGCCGGATGCGTTTGTCATCCGTGAGAACACGTGCCTGAGCGGGAACGCGGCGACTGCGGCCACTGATTTACGTGCGGGCACACTGGTCGGCGGTGTGACCAGCGCCACCCCTAGCGGGCGCAAAGCCATCATCAACGGCGAGGAAGTGTGGGAATATGCTTTTTTCCCGGACGCGCTCAATGTCCCGGCGGTACGGCTGGCCGAAGAAGGCGAGATCAGCGGACGCGGCGAGTTGTGGATTGCCCCGCAGCGTAACACCGTCATCCGTTATTACGTCAACCTGGAAGTCACGAACGCCTATATTTTTGACCGGGCGCTGCCCGTGACCGGGCAGTTATATCTGCGTTACGATCTGCACGATATTGGTGTTGCACCCAATATCACCGTGCCCTTTGGTTGTTAGAGTGTGATGGGTGCGGAGTGAAAAACTCACTGCCCGGCACTGGTTACTTTGCGCATCGCTTTTAAGGAGATATTCATGCGTTTAATTCTGGTCGGCTTTGGGACGGTGGGGCAGGGACTGGCGGAGATTCTGCGGGATAAAGCAGCGGAACTGCGCGCCCATTATGGCTTTGAGGCGCAAATCGTGGGGGTGGCCACCGGGCAGCGCGGCACACTTTACCATCCCGGCGGGCTGAATATCGAGCAGCTGCTGGCTGTCAGCCAGGCGCACCTGGATCGTTATCCCGACAGCCTCGGCCTTCAGCGTAATCTGTCCATCGAGCGCCTGATCCGCGAAGCGCAGGCTGATGTCATGGTAGAGGCCAGCCCGTCCAATCTGCAAACGGCACAGCCAGCGCTGGATTACTGCTATGCGGCACTGGGGAGCGGCAAGCATGTGGTCATGGCGAACAAGGGGCCGATTTCCATCGCTTACCGTGAGCTGGCGCAGGCCGCCCGACGTGGTGGCAGAAAGCTGGGCTTCGAGGCGACTGTCATGGCCGGGACACCGGCGCTGCGGCTGGCACTGGAGGCGCTGGCGGGCTGCCGCATCCTCCAGGTGAAGGGCATCCTGAATGGCACGACCAATTACATCCTCACACAGATGGAAAGCGGCATGGAATATGGCGAGGCGCTTCAGCAGGCGCAGGCGCTGGGTTATGCCGAGACCGACCCTACCGCGGATGTGGACGGCTGGGACGCGGCGGGCAAGGCGGTGATCCTGGCAAATGTGCTGTTTGGCGGGCAAAGTGATGAGCATGGCACGATTGCCGTCCGGGGTATCCGTGAGATCACACAGGCTGATGTACAGGCAGCGCAGGCAGCGGGGGAACGCTGGAAACTGCTGGTGCGTGTCACCCCAGAAGGCAGCATCGTCAAGCCGGTGCGCCTGCCGCTAAGCGACCCACTGGCGCAGGTGGGCGGGGCGTTTAACGCTGTGACCTATACCACCGACCTGTTAGGGGATGTCACGCTGGTGGGAGCAGGCGCCGGGCGTTTACAAACCGGATTTGGCCTGCTGGCGGATTTACTGGCGGTGCAGCGAGCTAATCCATGAATTTAGCATTAATTTTTTATAACCATTGTCAATAGAAGGTTTGTCTTATACTACAATATAAAGCAAGTAAACCTACACGACCAAACAAGGCTACCGGATTATGTTGAGCAATATAGAGTTGGGCGCAGTGAAGATGATGGAACACCGCAGTACGACAATCCTGGTCATCGAAGATGAGTTAAATCTGTTGGAAGGGGTACGCAACATCCTTGAGCTGGAGCATTATCATGTGCTGACGGCTGAGAATGGCCAGGACGCATTGGATGTGCTGCGTGAGCAGGTCATACCGCCTGACTTGATTCTCTCCGATATTATGATGCCCAAAATGGGCGGGCTGCAACTACTTCAGGAAGTGCGCCGGGAGCGCCGCTGGCTGACAGTGCCGTTTATCTTCCTGACCGCCAAAGGCGAGCGGGTGGACTTATTGAAGGCCAAAGAACTGGGCGTGGACGATTACATTGTCAAACCTTACGACCCGGTAGACCTGCTTATCAGCGTCAAGTCACGGCTGGATCGTCACCGCGCCATGCGCGAAGCCCAGGAAGACTCGATGGATGGTATGAAGCGCAGCATCCTCACCATCCTGAATCATGAGTTCCGTACCCCGCTGACGTTTGTGGTGGCCTATGCGGACATGCTGAACCAGTATGTGGTCGATCAACTGAGCGAGGAGGAGATCAAATCCTTCCTGCATGGTGTGAGCACGGGAGCAGACCGGCTGCGCCGCCTGATCGAGAGTTTCATGATTCTGGTGGAGCTGGAAACCAACGAAGCCGAGCAGACTTACCAATGGCGCAAGAAGATCGTTACCGACCTGCACTCCATCATCACGGCAGCGCGGGATGAGGCACTGAGCCGGGAGGCTATCGCCGGTTATACCTGTGATATTCAGGTCGCGGAGGGGATACCCGGCTTTGTAGGTGATGAAGAATATCTGCGGCGGGCGCTGATCCAGTTGATCGATAACGCCGCCAAATTCTCCTCACAGGAAAAAACCATTCTGGCCGGAGCAGAAACCCGCGACGATCAAATCCGTATATGGGTGAAAGATGAAGGGCGCGGTATCCCGCCGGATGAAAAAGCCAACATCCTCGCCAGTTTTTATCAGATCAACCGCGCGGTCTATGAAGACCAGGGCGCGGGCGCGGGGCTGGCCATCGTCAAGGGTGTGATGCATTTACACGGCGGCTGGCTGGAAATCGACAGCACTGTTGGGATGGGCAGCACCTTTACGCTGGTTATTCCGGCACTCTGACGGGCATCTGCCACATCCCGGAGCACGCGCTGGAGGCCAGATCGTTTTAGGGGCGGGTCGGAGAACTCACGCCCTATCTATTCAAACGGCTTCTCACACTTTCATAGCACTGCGCTTCTGCTTTGTGCTACACTAAATTCGTATCCGGTGCATAGAGCCACGAGGAGAAACTGGGTTATGGCATCTTTGTTTGAAAAAATTAACACCCTGGTGAATGCCAATCTGCACGCGATTGTTGACCGGGCGCTGGAATCCAATTCTGTGCAGGTCATGGATGAGTACATCCGTCAGGTAGAGCGCAACCTGGAAGCGCTGGAAGACTCTGCCGCGACGGTGGGCGGCACCGTCAAGACGCTCAAACGTAAATATGAGGAATTCGCGGCCAGCGCGGAGAAACTTGACCGTGATATTGATACGCTGATCGTGAAGGGTAAAGATGACCTGGCCGCCGCTGCCCAGGCAGAGCTGAACACCAAGCAGCAGCTTGCCCAGGAATATTATGAGCAGTGGCAGGACCAGGAAGGCCAGTACCAGAAGATGCTGGAAATGCGCCTGAAGCTGGAATCCAAGCTGACCACCGTGAAGCAGGAACGCGAGCATCTGCGCGCGCTGATTGAACTGGCCGAGGCGAAGAAGGTCACACTCAAAACCGTCAAGAGCCTGGATCAACTGGCAAGTACAGGCGACGAGCAGATCAACAGCCTGGCGGAGCGCATCCGGGGCAATATTGACCGTGAGGATGCCCGGCTGGATATGGCCACCGCCAAACTGTCTGACCAGATTGATGAGGCAGTGCGCGGGGGTGAGGTGGAGCGCCAGCTCGACGAGCGCCGCCGCCGTCTGCTCAGCAGCAGCGGTTCTGACAGCTAAACTCGCACAGAGTACCCAGATAAGCAATTGTTACAGGGGTGGGTTTCTGACCTGCCCCTACAGCGCTCCGATTTGGCACATCAGCCGCGTTGTTCCCACGTTTCTGTCCCACAGAATGCAACTCCGCGTTATAGTTAGGCGTATAATGAGCATGTACGCGGAGAATAAGTTTACGATGTCAAGAGATAACCACTCAGAAGAAATCCGGCAGCGCGCACTGGGTGCGGTGCTGGCGAATGCTTTTTTACGATGGGAAAGCCTGGTCACGCTGCTGCTGACTGTCATCCTGTTTGTATTTGTCCCCCAACCCTTTGAATTCTGGCAGCCATGGTTCTGGCTGGTGGGCGGCGCACTGGCGCAGATCGCGCTGGTGGCCTCGGCACTGACCGATCAGGAGGCGGCGCAGAAGGCTGTCGCCCGCGAGTTTGAGCAAAAGTTTGACCTGCGCCAGATCCGGGGGCGGGTGTCGCGGGAGAGGCTGCAAAGCGCGCTGGAATATCGCAAAGGCATGATGGGGCTGGCACAGCGGCACCAGGGGGCGATGCGGCTCAGTTTGCAGCAGACGGTCTCCGATATTGATGACTGGATCGGCCATATGTACGATCTGGCGCTGCATATCGACAGCTTCGAGGGGAATGACCTGGTGGAGCGTGACCGCAAGATGGTGCCACAGCAGTTGAAGAACACGCGCAAGCGGCTGGAGATGGAACGCGACCCGGCAGTGCGCCGTGAACTGGAAAACCAGATCAAGCAGCTAGAGCAGCAGTTGGTGAACCTGGATGCGACTGTAAACAGCATCAAACGGGCGGAGATTCAACTGGAAAGTACGCTGTCATCGCTGGGCACTATTTACGCGCAGATGTCGCTGCTGGGCACGAAAGATGTAGACAGCTCACGCGCCCAGCGTTTGCGGTTAGAAATTCAGGACGAAGTTGCCGGCCTGCAAGATACCATCGACGCGATGGACGAGGTTCATGCCCAGCGCCTGCGCCTGAGTTAGCTTTCCTTATGACGCACGCTGTAGCTTGGCGCGTCGATGACTTCACCCTCTGGCCCGTGCAGTGCTGCACGGTGTTCTTCCACGACATGCGCCGGGCTGACAGACTGGAACAGACGCAGCCCGGCCAGCAGCACCCCCAGATCATCGAGCTGACCCAAGCCGATAATCACGTCGGGCAGCAGGTCGATGGGTGAGACAATATAGGCCAGCACCCCCAGCGGGATGAGCTTTGCCCAAACGGGCACCCGCGCATCACGGATCAGCCGCCATGTCAGGCGGAGTTCATTGAGAACAGCTTGAATCATCAGTTATCTACCTCAATCATCCTATACCCATTCATTATTACGCAGTGTCCGGTGATGAAGTTGCAGCCCAACACCGAGCGATGGCACGACCCGGCAAAGCGAGTGCCTTCTTCTTCCATGATTGTGGGCGCGTATTTTGCCAATGGATTATACTATGGGCGGGTAAAACGGACTTTTGAAACACAGGCAGGGATTTTTAATGAGACGATTATTGCTGACTATTCTAATCGTGTGTGTGGGGCTGGCGTGGCCAGCACTGGCGCAGGAAGAAGACGCGCTCAATCTGCCCGCTGCGCTGTTCGTGCTCACCAATGAGGGACGGGTAGACCGTTATGGCCTGGGCAGTGAGGGGATACGCGCGGTGACACCGCAAAGCGCGTTCGTGCTGGATTTTGGGGTCGCGGACAATGGCGACTGGCTGGCTTACCGGACGGAAACCACGCTGGCGCTGCGTCGTGTCTCTAATGGTGAGGGTGTGGTGCTGGATGAAGGTGGGGCGAGTGTGCCTTCGATTCGCGGGCAGGGTGATACGATTGCCTGGTCGCCCAGCGGGGATGCGCTGGCCGTGACTACGCTGGAAGGCGGGCGCGTTTACCTCAACATCAGCAGTAACCCGTTCGCGGGGATCTCTAATGTGGTGGTGATTGACCTGGCCGAAGGGGTGTTTTACCAGTTTAGCTGGTCACCCGATGGGCGCTATCTGGCCGGGGAAGTGGCGGATAACGTCTGGTGGATTTACCGGCACGAAGGCACATCACTGCGGCTGACCAGCGCGCTTACGTCTTCGGTGGGGCTGGCGTGGGCCAGTAATTTCGAGATTGCCTTTGCCCCGCTGGAAGGTGGGCTGTTCCTGATGAACCTGGACAGCGCCAATGCCCAGACCCTGCTGCTGGATGATACCTGGAATTATGCCCTGCCCTACCTGACTGAAGGCAACCTGCTCAAGTTCTTTGGCCGCCAGAAGGGCGACGAGATTATTACCGAGGGCTTTGGGCGTTTGCTGGGGCTGCAATCCGGCATCCAGGCTGTGCAGAACCTGAGCGAGGTCGCGGTGCAGCTAGAGCATTTGCAGTGGGCACCGGGGGGCAGCCTGATGATCGCGGTGCGCCAGGGCAACCTGATCCTGCTGGACCCGGTGACAGGCAGCACTTTTACCCTGCCGGTGCAAAACGCGGTGGCTTATGATTGGGGTGTACTGCCTGCTGTACCCGCCTCATAGCTATTACACAGGGCACAGCGCTAATTCATATGGCTCTCATAAAGTTTTGTATAATATTAGACTGAAGCATTTTAGGGTACAGCTAAGGGAACACACAGCATGGCCGGTGAACGTGTACTGGTAATTGAAGATGAAGCGCGTATTGCGCAGTTTATCGAGCGCGGCTTAATTTATGAAGGGTATCGGGTCACTGTGGCGCGGGATGGGAAAACTGGTCTGTCGCTCGCCCGTGATAACCCGCCCGATCTGGTGATCCTGGACTGGATGCTGCCGGGGCTTGATGGCCTGGAAGTCTGTAAAAGATTACGCACGGCCAGTGAAGTGCCTATTCTGATGCTTACGGCCAAAGATGATGTGAATGATCGTGTTACGGGGCTGGATGCCGGGGCAGACGATTACCTGGTGAAACCTTTTTCGGTGGACGAGCTGCTGGCACGTATTCGCGCTCTTTTCCGCCGGGCCACACCTGCCTCACGTCCCGATATTCTGCGCTTTGGTGATCTGACGCTGGATACAGGCACGCACCGGGCCTATCGTGGCGAGCGCGCCATTGACCTGACGGCCAAAGAGTATGAGCTGCTGGAACTGTTCATGCGCAACCCGCGCCAGGT
>JBGSXK010000080.1:0-3002 GCA_041751455.1 Anaerolineae bacterium | reverse complement strand
GTGGGCGGCAGCGCGGGCGGTTTCACCGTGCTGCAATCGCTTATCAACAACAGCGGCTTTTATAAGGCAGGGGTGTGTCTTTATGGGGTCTCGAACCAGTTTTTGCTGGTGATGGGAACGCATAAATTTGAGAAATATTATTCTGACTCTCTGTTGGGTGCGCTGCCACAGGCCGCCGCAGTCTATCGGGAACGCTCACCTGTTTTTCATGCCGATCAGATCAATGACCCTATTATTGTGTTTCAGGGTACAGATGATCGTGTGGTGCCGCGCGATCAGTCGGATGCGATTGTGGCCTCACTGCGGGCGCGAGGTGTGCCTCACGAATATCATGTCTACGAAGGTGAAGGGCACGGTTGGCGTAAACCGGAAACGATTGAAGCCTACTACGGCAGCCTGCTAAAATTCCTGCATCAGTGCGTGCTTTTTGCTTGATTTTGTGGCTTTCAGCCAGTAGGGATGCCCACAACGAGGACAGGGTGGCAGGGATTGGTTGGCTATAAAGGACGAAACCGCTCCGCAGTAGGTGCAGGCAAAATGCCCTGCTTCAGGGCAAGCTGTACCCGCTTTAAACAGTGAGATGACCACATTCTGAGGTGGCGGGATCAAGGGCAGACCATAATGCTGGTCGCGGTCTGCCTCGAAGAAAAAAATGCTCACTTCACCATCAATCTCCAGATAGGCTCTTCGCACTGCGCCCAGGTTGTCGCAGCCCCGAATGCGGAGCTCCATGAATATCTCGCGGGTCGAGAGCAGCGATTGCTTTAACCCTTCCAGGTCTAGGTGCCCATCAACGACTAATCTTATGGGCTGGCCCTCTATAAAATTCTCGATTTTAGTATCGCGGTTGGTAAGCCCAACAATCAGCCGCTGAAAGAAAATCACGAGCGTGATGGCAGTCATGCCATGCAGGAGGGGTACATCCGGGTAAAACATGGGATCACCAACGGCCGAGCCAAGGGCAATAATCAACGCTAGCTCGAACAAGGTGATCTGCCCCAGGCCGCGTGTGCCGATAAAGCGCAGCATAAACAGGGTGAAGAAAAACAGCACAAGGGTACGAAAAACGATTTCTACCAGATAGAGCAGCGATATGCTGTCACCCAGGAAGATACGCTGTAAGTCGAAAGTATATTGTTCCACAGATTGGGCTTCCTTGTTTAAGGCCCTGCTTCTATCCCATAGTATTGTAGGCAGAACCCACTACCACAACATGAGCCACCCGGCTGATTTTCTCTCAGTGACACGCATTATTTCTTTGCCTTTTGTTTTAGGTGAATGTCAGGTAAGTAATAGTAACATTTGTAGAACTCGTGAGAACCGCGCTAAACTCTTTAGAGCGCGCTGGAATGACAGCAGGAGTCTCCGTGATAACCTATCCCAATGTTGTTACCCTGATTATCGCACTGAGGACCGAAGACCGTCGGACGCATACGCTCGTGGTGGATGACCTGGTACGCCTGGGCAGCTCAGCGGTGGAGCCGTTGTTAGCCGTGCTGGATGACCCCAACCCTTATGTTCGGGCGGGCGCAGCCCGTGCACTGGGGAAAATTGGTGATTTAAAGGCATTAGATGCACTGGTCTACCGGCTGCGTTATGACCCGGACGCGGAAGTTCGTAAGAGCGCGGTCTGGGCGCTGCATATGGGTGGAGAGTATGCCATCACCCCTTTAATTGATGCGCTGTGCGACGCTGACGAATGGGTGCGCTTTGGTGCGGTGATTGTCCTTTCCAAACTTGGACGGGTCGTCGTGGAGCCTTTGATCGAAGCGCTGAATCATAGTGACCCTCTGGTACGTATGAGCGTGGCGGAAACTCTGGGGCGTGTGGGGGACATACGGGCGGCAGATGCGCTGGCAGGCGTGCTGACGGATATGCATGAGCTGGTCTGGCAGCAGGTGGCCATCTCGCTGGGTCGCCTGCGGGATGCGCGCGCAGTGAATCCCCTTATGGCTATTGTACGAGACCCTGACTCGGATTTCCGTACCAAAGCGATTCGTGCGCTGGGCTATATCCAGGACGTGCGGGCTGTCGATCTGCTGATTGACATGGTGTATGACGGTAAAGATCGTTGGATGCGTTTGTTTGCGATTGAGGCCCTGGGGCAGATTGGCGATATACGTGCGGTGGAGGCGCTGTTGGATGCCGTCTATGATGACAGTCGTGACTTACGCGTTAAAGCACTGGTCACATTGGGGGAAATCCCTTACGCTCTGGCGCTGGATGCCTTGTACATGGTGGTCGAAGATGCGCGCGTGGATGCGGAGGAACAGCAGACCGCGCTTTTCGAGCTGGGCAAACGCCACGACCCGCGCGCTGTTGAAGGTCTGATCGACCTCCTGCTCTATAGCGCTCAGGCTGATACCCGTATTTACGCCGCGTTGGTGCTGAGCGAAATGGGTGAACCCCATGTCATTGAGGCGCTGATTGAGGCGCTCAGTGATGAAGTGACTGACGTAGCGAGCCAGGCGATGGAATCGCTGGTGAAGTTGGGGCAGGCCGCCACTTCCCCTCTTGTGATTATGCTGAGCCAGTCTGCCAGCGCGGAGCGCCGTGTCTGGGCCGTGCGGGTGCTGGGGCAGATCGCCAGTGAGGAGGCGGTTAACGCCCTGGTGGGCGTGGCGCTGAACGGCGCGGAACAGTGGTGGGTGCGTGAAGAAGCTCGGGACATCCTGTACAAACTTGGTTACATCCCCCCGTCACCCGGCTAAAACTGTAGCAGCATCAGAAGATTGTCTTTATACATCTGGTGATTGCCTTTTTAAGTGATTCTTAAATTTTGGGCAACGCTTCTGGTCGATCCCCCTGGACAACAGGACTTCAGTACTGCTTCGAACTGATATATATCGGCATACAATCTTGTATATGATTTTATTCGCTGCGAGAACCCCCACTTTCTGGGTCTCTCCCTCTTACTGATTTCGTGTAAGTTTTGGGTGTATAGAAATTTACGATATTCACATTAATAAATAGACAGTTGGTGATGAAGCAAGAGGTGGGTA
>JBGSXK010000079.1:0-1653 GCA_041751455.1 Anaerolineae bacterium | reverse complement strand
GGGCTGAATATTTGCCAAATGATTGCCATTGTGGGGGCAGGGGAGACGTATACCAGCAGCGATGTTCAAGTCTACACTGTGCTTCGGTTGGACGAAGCACTTAAAAAGCTGGTCGAGGATGACCAGCTCTCTCAACTTCATGCGGAGTCTGTTTACCGCTGGCTCAGTCTTCATCCAGACTGAGGAGTGCCATAAAGGCTTCCTGCGGGACTTCCACCGCACCAATCATCTTCATACGCTTTTTGCCTTTTTTCTGCTTTTCAAGCAGTTTTTTCTTACGTGTAATATCGCCACCATAACATTTGGCAAGTACGTCTTTACGTATAGCACTCACGTTGGCCCGTGAGATAATGCGCTTGCCGGTTGCGGCCTGAATGGGCACAACGAACATCTGGCGGGGAATCAGCTCTTTCAGTTTGCTGACGAGTTTCTGACCTTTGTAATAAGCGTCGTCACGATGCACGATAAGCGCCAGCGCATCTACCACCTCGTTGTTGACCAGAACATCCAGTTTTACCAGATCGCCCGTGCGGTAATCATCAAACTGATAATCCAGACTGGCATAACCGCGTGTAACACTTTTCAGGCGGTCGTAGAAATCAATAATGATTTCTGAAAGTGGAATACGATAATGCAGCACAACGCGTGAAGTATCGAGATATTCGGTAGTTTCGTACTCACCGTGTTTTTTGATCACCAGTTCCATGATCGCCCCGATATATTCCTGCGGGGTGTAAATCTGTATCTTCATCCAGGGTTCGCGGATTTCCTCAATGGTGCTCTCATCAGGGAGCTGTGCCGGGCTGTCAATCGTCACAGTTTCGCCACTGCGCTTCACGATCTGGTACTCTACGCTGGGGGCGGTTGCCAGAATGTCCAGGTCGTACTCACGCTCAAGGCGCTCCTGCACGATTTCCATATGGAATAACCCCAGAAAGCCAACCCGGAAACCAAAATTCAGGGCTTGTGAAGTCTCTGGCTCATAGATCAGCGAGGCATCATTAAGTTGCAACTTTTCCAATGCGTCACGTAACTGGTGATAATCATCATTGTTGGTAGGATAGATACCGGCAAAGACCATTGGCTTGACCTGCTTGTATCCCGGCAGGGCAGACAGTGCGCCGTTGACGGCTAACGTTAAAGTATCACCGACGCGGCATTCATGAATTGTTTTCAACCCGGTTGCCACATAACCAACCTCGCCCATGCCAATCTCATCAATCGGCTGCATACCAGGGTTAAAAATGCCTAGCTCGACAGGCTCAAACTTTGCGCCAGTGGCGATCAATTGCAGCAGGTCGCGCTTCATGACTTTGCCATCGATCACTCTGATATAGGCCACAACCCCTTTATACACATCATAATGCGAGTCAAAAACCAATGCCCTTAGAGGCGCGTCCGGGTCACCGGAGGGCGGAGGTACTCTGTCAATGACGGCTTCCAGCACATCCTGCACACCAATGCCGCTTTTGGCGGAAATGTGCAGCATCTCGCTCTCATCAATGCCCAGCAATTCCTCGACATCTCTAGCGATTTCGTCAGGGCGGGCAGCGGGCAGGTCAATCTTGTTAATCACCGGGATGATTTCCAGGTCCTGCTCCAGCGCCAGGTACACATTGGAGAGGGTTTGTGCCTCAATACCCTGGCTGGCAT
>JBGSXK010000078.1:0-4166 GCA_041751455.1 Anaerolineae bacterium | reverse complement strand
GGCATTGTGTTCAAACTTGGCACATTTATGCCGACGCTGCTTCCGCGAAATCTTATGGATCGGAGAGACGCATACCTGCCTGTCGTGAGCAGTAAATCGTTCTGGCTGGATAGCTCAACATGGGAAGTCCCCGATTTTGATAATGCCGACACATTTGTAGAGCGATTGGTGCGCGAGGGGCTGCTGACGCATGATCCCGTCGTGGGTGCTGTACTGCAGGGCCACCCGCAGGCATTTTCACCACGTGCCCTACAGTATCGTTTTGTGCGTGCGACGGGATTACCGCACAAGGTTATTCAGCAAATCGAACGTGTCCGACAGGCGTTAACGCTTTTGCAACAAGGCAGGTCAATCAGCGACACGGCTTACGAAGTGGGCTATTTCGATCAGTCACACCTGACCAACGTCCTGAAGCGCTTCCTCGGACAAACACCTGCGCAAATCGCACGTGTGAATAAGCCTGAGTAGATTGCGTTTTTTTCCAAGACGACATCCTGATTCTGGGTTAAGCTATCCATCATTTGGCTACCTGTGGCTTACATGAGCAGCAGGGTAGTTTCAGCATTCCCACCACGGCTCGACTGATAGGAGTGTGCGATGGAAAGAAAATGGGAATATTGCACGATGGTAGCAACGCACACGATTGAGGATCGAATGCTGGTGGTCACATTTTTAAGGGCGGATAGCAGGCCAGAAGGCCGCAGCCTGGGGAAACCCACGCTAGGTGCGGCGATTGCCGAACTGGGTGCAGAGGGATGGGAAATGTGTGGTTTTTACACCGTCAATTTACCTGACGGTCTGGGTCAGCAATTCTATTTTAAGCGCCTGATGGACTAAGCCGTTAGCCTTAGACAGTATGTGAGATTTGCGTTTTTTTCCAAGACTATACTGTTGAGTTGGACTATGATGCAAATGTCTTTAGTGAACAGCACAAGGAGGAGAATCATGAGAAGAATAGTCGTCACTGAATTCCTGTCGCTGGATGGTGTGATGGAAAACCCCATGTGGACATTCCCTTACTGGAATGATGAGATCGCGCAGTTTAAGGGCGATGAGGGGAACGCCAGCGATGCCTTACTCCTGGGGCGCGTGACCTATGAAGGGTTTGCAGCAGCCTGGCCGGAGAGCAAGGATGAAGGGGCGGAATACTTTAACAGCATCCGTAAATACGTGGTGTCCACGACCCTGGACAAAGCGGAATGGAACAATTCACATCTGATCAAAGACAACATCGTAGACCAGATCACCAGCCTCAAGCAGCAGGACGGTAAGGACATTGTTGTCCACGGTAGCGGCAGGCTGATTCAAACCCTCATGCAGCATGATCTCATTGACGTATATCGGTTGCTCATTTATCCGCTTGTTTTAGGCGGGGGGCAGCGTCTGTTTGAAGATGAAAACACGGTCAATCTGAAACTTGTTGATTCAAAAGCAACCTCTTCAGGCGTTGTTGCGCTCGTCTATGAACCGGATCGCAAATAATCATTGCTGTACGGGTAAAACAGGTCTGACTCCTCTGGGTCTGTAAAAATCACGGAATTGCAGGGGCGGCAGACATGTTGTCCCTGCTAACCGAGTCTATGAGTATAACAGACGACCTGTGCTTATCATTGGCGGCCAGCCCCTAATAAAATATCGGATACCGCAGCATTTCCTCCACCATCTGCATCAGGCGGCGATGTTCATGCGCCCGGTTGATCTGCCAGACTAGCAGCCCCACCGGGAGGGCTATGGCCAGCGCGAGCCCACGTACTATATGACGTGTTTCGCCACCTGATGCGGCAATCAGCAGGACAGGCAGTAATGCGGCCAGCCCTAACCACAACCAGGTCTGCCAGCCCAGGAGCGGTTTGCATTTCACCAGGGTAGACTCTTCGTCCCAATAGCTGAGTTCGCCTTCTACCCGCACCCTCTGGTGATGATCACGACCACGCCGGTTCTCATGAATAATGACCCGTTCCAGATGAAATTTGTAGGTGCCGGGGCTGCGTCGGGTGATGTAGACATCCAGCCGGTTGGCCTTCTGCCCGACAGTTCGCTTTTCATGAAGGCGCTGGGCACATTTGGTCAGCGTTAGAGGTGAAAGAAACTCGACAGGGTGGGCCTGGAAAAGCTTTAACCAGCGATGCGAATGTGGTTCGTGGTGTTTACGTTTGGGCTTGTTAGTCACGTGATACCCCCTTGCTCTACGTCTTCATTTTACGGCGGATTCTATGCCGCAAAGCATGAATATGCGCCAAACCCCGCACAAGTGGGGAGAGATATGCTAGACTAATTCTCTTTGGGCGAAAGCATCTGGATGTGTACGATGGAAATCATGGTATTTAATGCCAGTGGTCTAAAGACTATTCCTTCCAGTGGACTGGAGACTGCACTCCAGACCCCTGAGGATGTAGTCTGGATTGATGTGCAGCACCCTGATAAAGGGATGCTGAGTCTTTTAGGAGATCGGTTCAACTTTCATCCCCTGGCAGTAGAAGATACCTACAATGAACACCAACGCCCCAAAGTGGAAGAATACCCCGATCATTTGTTTATCATCATTAATCAACTGGCAAAAGACGGAGAGGAGTTTGAATTTCGGGAACTGGACATTTTCTTAGGGGAAAATTATATTGTGACGGTGCATGAAAAATGTCAGCCTTTAATTGCGGAACTTCGCAAAAGGCTGTCTCACAAGATGCAGTTTAAGCATGTTTCCTCCGAATACCTGCTTTACCTTGTGCTGGATACAGTGGTCGATGCCTATTTTCCAATCCTGAGCGAAATTGACGAAGCCATTGAAACGATCAGTGAGCAAATTCTGGACAAGCCAGATCAGATGTTGCTTCAGCGCATCTTTCAACTGCGCCGCACCCTGAATGAGCTGTGGCGTGTGGTGGGGCAGCAGCGTGATATGTTTAGCACGCTTGCCCGGCGTGAAGATGATCTGCTGCGGCACCATGACAAGCTGACTTATTACCTGCGAGATGTCCATGACCATCTGATTCGCATCAGCGATTCCAGCATTCTGCTTCGCGATCACGTCAGCAATTTAGTGGACCTTTATATGACGGCAACCTCCAACCGTCTCAATATCGTCGTAAACCGCCTGACAGTGATTACCATTATCATTGGTATCATGACCGTCATCAGCGGCTTTTATGGCATGAATTTTGAGCGAACTTTCCCGCCTTTCAGCGCGGAATGGGGTGTCCCTTTTACATTGGGCCTGATGCTGCTGCTGGCCACCGGGACACTGGCATTTTTTAAGTGGATGAAATTTTTCTAACGGAATTGAGGACTGATGCGGAAAAATCTGCGCTGGATACTGCTGGTAGGGGTAATTGTGCTGTTATTAGCCGGGGCTGGCTTTGTCGTTTGGGCGAGTACGACCCCTGCGCCGATGGCGACAGCGGTACAGGCGCTGCAATCTGACGGAGAAGTGACCATCACAACTGCGGATTGGCTGGTATTCCGGCCCGTAGAGAGCGAACCTGCCGTGGGTTATATCTTTTACCCCGGTGGGCGGGTCGCCCCGGAGTCTTATGCCCCCTATGCGCGTGCGCTGGCTCAGGCGGGCTACCTGGTGGTGATCGTGCCAATGCCGCTTAACTTGGCCGTGTTTGGTATTGAGCGCGCTGACGGAGTCCTCGCCGCATTTCCCGAAATCACGGATTGGGTGATTGGTGGGCATTCGCTCGGTGGGTCTATGGCCGCGCGCTACGCCTTCGATCATCCCGACCAGATCGCCGGGTTGGTGCTGCTGGCCTCATACCCCGAAGCTGATCGCGATTTCTCGGCGCGGGATATTGTCGCAGCTTCGATTTATGGCACACTGGACGGACTGGCCTCGGTGCAGCAAGTTGAAAGTACGCGAACTTTGTTCCCGGACGAGGCACAGTTTATCGCGCTGGAGGGCGGCAATCATGCCCAGTTTGGTGATTACGGCGATCAGGCAGGTGATAATCCAGCGACGATCACCCGCGAGGCGCAGCAGGCACAGGCGGTAGAAGCAACACTGGCAATTTTACAGCGTATCGAGGGTGGCGCATGACAATCTCTGCCACTCCCACACAGACTCAGACCGAAGCGGCCATCCGCCCGAACCGTTTGCGTCGGGGGTTCGCATATGTGGCCGGGCTGTATCTCTTACTGCTGACCGCCTACCTGATGCTGCGAGTGAT
>JBGSXK010000077.1:0-3393 GCA_041751455.1 Anaerolineae bacterium | reverse complement strand
GTGCTGCCGCGCAGCACGTCCGGCGGCATAGCCGTGTCACCAAAGGTGCCGCCGGAGGCGCGCTGCATCCCAATCAGTTCAACATCGTAGGTCTGGTTGCCCACATCCAGCGTCAGAATTGCGCCGATAGAAACCCCCAGTGACAGGTATTCCTCCTCCCGCATTACCATCACGAGCTGGCCACGATCCTGGGGCAGCAGGCCGCGTCCTGCCGCGATATTATCCGCGCCGCCGAAATTCTCTCCGGTGGTATCACGCACACTGACGCTCAGGTTGTAGTTGGGCAGTGTTTCCAGCTCGGTACTCAGTTCCTGAATTCGCCCAAGCTGATCCAGGCCACCCTGCATGGAGCGCAATTCCTGGAGGATTTCGTCCCGCCGGGCATTGGCCGCCGCGCCGTCTACCGCCTCGCCGTTAATCGCCACGATATCCGCGCTGTAATTCAGGATGCGGGTACGCGACTGCACCCCTTCCAGGCTGTCGAGCCGCTGCTCGATCACTGGGCCGGAAAGGGAACTGGGCAGCACGGAGAAGATCAGCACGTTACCGCCCAGCGATCCGCTGAGGGTAGTTTGCAGAATCTCGCGGATTCCTGTGCCAAAGAACGTAATACTGCTGAGGGCAAACATACCTGCGCTGAGCGCCAGCAGCGTGGTGGCCGTGCGCACCCGTCCCGCACGCAGATTGCGCAGTGCCAGCTTGAGGTCTACGTTGCCGAAGGCGGGCAGCCGCCCCACAAACCAGACGAAAATCCACAGCAGGCCGATCAGCAGACCCAGGAACGCCAGCGTCACTGCCACGCCGACCATCCCATAGAGGATATTACCGATGATCTGCCCGGCGATAATACCCAGCGCTACCACCACGAACAGCAGCGCGGCGATAGAACGCACAATACCCGTGCGGGGAATGTACGTTTCGTTGGGGCGCAGGATGATACCAGGGCGCACAGCGGCAGCCGTCAGCACGGGCATCACGCCGAACACGACAGATACGATCACACCCAGCCCCAGGCCGAACAAAATCGCTTCGGGATAAATGCGGAATACAAGGTTCTGCTGGATCAGGGTTTCACCATAAGCATTGGCCAGCGCGCTCAGAAATATACCAATGAGCGCGCCGATCAGGCTGCCGACCACACCCAGAATCAATGCCTCGGCCATAAACAGCAGCGCGACCTGTCGCCCCTTCAGGCCGAAAGTCTTCAGGGCGGCGATCTCTTCCGTACGGCGGCGCACCATCACCAGCATGGTATTGACGATGCCTACCCCGCCGATCAGCATCGCACCCAACCCCATCACTACGATAAAACGCCCGGTAAGGTCGGCGATCTGCTGATTTTGCCGTACCAGTTCCGGCACCGTGCGGACATTTATGTTCGTGCGCCCTGTGCGTCCCTGGAAAAAGCCTCGCAGTTCACTGGCGACAGCCTCCGAGTCCTCGGTGGTCTGCGGTGCGCGGCTTTCGGGCAGCAGAATACTGATACTATTAGGATTTGGGTTGATCGAAAGCGGTTCGGCCAGCGCCTTATCGAAATAGGCAAAGCCAAAAAAAGCGGCGACCAGATTGCGTAAACCGGCTTCGCTCTCCGTCGGCACGATACCGCGCACGACAAATTCCTCCGTCGTACCGCTTACCCGCACATTATTGCCAACGGCGATATTCTGTGCAGAGGCCAGGTTCTCGCTGATCACGACCTCGTTCCCGCCCTGAAATAACTGGCCCAGCGGGATTCCCGGCGGGTCCAGTGCCACAATGTCCTGGGTGGGGGGATAAGTCGCCGGCTCAATAAAATACGAGGTGATAAACTGCGGCCTGCCCGCTGTCACTGCATCAATGGCCGCAACCTGCACTGTGCTGCTAACAATATAGCTGGTCATCTCGCCACCGCGTTCTGCTGTCCAGCTTTCCAGCGCGCCGATCTCGTCCGGTTGGATACCGCTGCTTTCATCATCGGGTGCGTTCGCCATAAATGCAAAGCCGCCGCCTACCCCCTGCTGAATCGTAATATCACCATGATTGCTGGCACGTACATTGCTGGTCAGCGAATCGCCAATCGCCAGCCCCAGGCTGCGCAGTGCGACCATCGTCGCCACGCCCGCCGCGATGGAAAACACGGCAAAGGCTGACCAGCGGCGGCGGCGCCATAAGTTTCGCGCCGCATATTGTAGATAAAACATAGGTGTTCCCTCGATGAAAACGCTGTGTTGAACTTATGCTGCTAGTACGCAGAACGCTGATTATAGTTCCAATCACCTGCCCTGATAAGCGGTTTACTGGCATAATAGATGTTTGGGCCATCAGGTCTGTGACCGGATAAGGCATATTCTCGCCGTGATTCTGTAGGTTCACCAAAATAAACCACGTTAACTTGTGACTTTTGATGTTTACAGTTAAAAAAGAATGTGTTGGAATCAAAGTAGTGGGTCAGGTGTAGTGGAATGCGTGACAAACGAACTGTTGATGAACTGAGTGTGGAAGAACTGGAACGCATCCTCGCCGTTAAACGCCGCGAGGAGCGCCAGCACAAGCTGGAACGGATGAAAAAACATGGGCGTATGGTGGGGGATGCGCCAGAAACCCAGCCCGCCAGCGGCAAACAGCACCCGCCCGAAGCGGCCATCCTGGCAATGGCGCAGGCTGCTCCTGCCGCTGCGCCCTCTCCCATATCCACCCGCAGCGAACCCTCTCGCAGGGAGCCAGCGCCACGCTTTGAAGATGCGCCAGACGACCTGGGCTTTGATAAACAGGAGAAGGATCGCTTCTGGAAGAAATTCCTCAATCAGGTCCTGTTATTGGTCGAGGTTGCGGCGGTGCTGGGAGTGATCTATATCGCGTACACTCTGTTCCAGTCTATCGGTGTGCTGGAGCGCGAAACGGCTAACGCCCAGCGGCAGGCCAACGAGCAGCGCCTCGCCGCCCTGCCCACAATCGCGCCCACCCCTGTGCTGCGGCTGGAGAATTTCGTGCTGCCCGGTGGTCACACGCCGCCCACCGCCCCCGGTGGCGCACAGTTTAACCTGAATGAAATCCCGGAAAATCTGCTGCCTGTCGTACAAAGCCAGGTCTTCCCGGAGATTATTCGCCGCCCGCCGCCTTCGCCAGAAACCGCCCTGCGTCTCATCATCCCCAAATTAAACATTAACCAGGGCATTGTTCAGGGTACGGACTGGGAAGCACTCAAGCAGGGAGTTGGCCAGTTACAGAATGCCGTGAACCCCGGCGATAACACAGGCAACCTGGTGCTTTCGGCACATAACGATATTTACGGCGAGCTGTTCCGTTATCTCGACCAGCTTGAAGCAGGTGATCGCTTCCAGGTGCAGACCCAGACTCAAACCCACACTTATGTCATTTCCGGCTGGGACATCTATCAGCCCTCGGATGTGCATG
>JBGSXK010000076.1:0-4549 GCA_041751455.1 Anaerolineae bacterium | reverse complement strand
TTCACGAATCGGGACACCTAATTCACGGCCATTCAGGATTCGGGAAACGGTTGTCGTCGATACGCCGGTTTTTTCTGCAATGTTCTTTAAAGTAACAACCATGGATGCACATTTCAGCAGTCGAAGACTTGGCAAACAGATTTTAATAGGTAATTACAATAAATATCCCAACTATAATCAATCTGAAGAAGAGACTAATCAGTTCAACCAATTTCGATTTCGGAGGGTCATTTTCCTTGACATATATTATGAATGCAATTATATTCATGACCAATGAAAACGTCAAGCGTTATCGTTAAACCCGTTTTTTGTAGTCGGGAATCATTGTGCAGGATTGAACTTGTGTCATCGAGTCGTTCTGTTACATCCAGCCGAAATTAACATGCTGCTAATCACTATGATGATTCCTGCAACTCAAGCACAATGTGCTATAGGTGAAATTGTGCCTTTCTGAGAAAGGAGATAAGCCAGGTAGAGAGTAACAACTAAAGACAGATGTAGTGCTCAAGGTTATCTGTCAGCTTAACCATCTTTAACATCAAAACACTTTTTATTAGTGAGGAGCTATTGAAATGTCAAGAAAAAGTTTGAGCCGCCGCGATTTTCTGAAAGCAAGTGCCTGGGCTGGGTCGGGCCTGATGGCTTCGGGACTTATGCCCTTTATCGCTCATCGTATGGCCGTTGCCCAGGATCAGCCCCTGCGTGCTGCAATGTCCAGCGCTGGCCTGGCCGGAAGCTGGAATGCACAGGGACAGGATGCTGCCATGTACTGGGCGAACCTGTTGGGTGTGCAGGTCGAGTGGTTTGATGGTGAATTTGATCCAGCAGCCCAGCGCGCCAAATTTGATCAGATCGCTACACAGGAATGGGATTTTGTTGCTGTCCAGCCCAATACGATTGACGTATTGGTAGAACCCATTCAGGCGCTCATCGATGCCGGAATACCAGTAATTGGCATGGATACCCTGATTGCCCCACTCGACCGGCAGCGTGAAATGGGGGTACTAACCTTCATTGCTCCAGACAACGTATTTATGGCTTCATCTGTAATGAACAAGGTAGTCACCGAAATGGGCGGATCAGGCAAGATTTCCCATCTTGGAGGACAGCCTGGTCACACAGGTGCTCAGGCACGTGGACAGGGCTTTCTGAACATCGTCGCCCAATATCCTGACATCGAAGTGGTCGATGACCAACCTGCCAATTGGGATGTCAGTACGGCAGCAGCACTGACTGAGAGTGTACTCAACCGGCATCCTGACCTCAAAGCTGTATTTGCAGATAATGACGATATGGCACTCGCTGCGCGTCAGGTTATTGAAAACGCGGGCCTGAGTGGACAGGTGATCGTCGGTGGCGTTGATGCAATGCCATCAGCCCTGGAAGCAGTCGCAGATGGTCGCCTCGTGGCAACCTGCCGCAACCCATCCTGCCGTATTCACGGTTGGGCCGTCGTCGCAGGTGCTTTTGCCGCCAGCGTCGGACTGGATCAGGCACGCAATGATATTCCATTTTTCATTCTGGCGGACGGTCCGGCAGTATTCGCAGATATTGACAACAATCCTGATTTTGCGGATACACCCTGGAAGCTCAGCAACTACGGCATGAGTTCGATCCCTGGCCAGCTCTGGCTGGAGGAACAGTACCTTCTCTAGCTTCTTGTATCCAGTAAGAGATCGGCCAGCATGGCCTTTTAGACCAGCTACTGGGGCGACGTATCTCGTCGCCTCAGTGGATAATTACACGTGACAGGGTATCATCATAGCCACAGTTTTGTCTTTAGTAGATTATTTATCATAATGAAAATATCATGACACCATCATCTGTTCTTGAACTAAAGAACATATCAAAGCGTTTTCGCGGCCTGCAGGCGTTAAGCGAGGTTAATTTTGACCTGTATGAAAGCGAGACGCACGCTCTTGTGGGGGAGAATGGCGCAGGCAAATCAACATTAATGCGCATTCTAGCAGGTATATACAGCGAATATGAAGGTGAATACATACTCCAGGGCAAGGCAGTGCATTTACAGTCTCCACGTGATGCCCTGAACCGGGGCATCGGGATGATCCACCAGGAACTGAGTGTCATGCCACAGCTCTCAGTAGCTGAAAATGTCTTTCTGGGTCGCCAGTTGAGCAATCGCTGGGGTGCAGTGGACTGGAAACAAATGAATGAAGTCGCTCACAGTGAGCTTGCGAAATTAGGTTTCAATCAGATTGATGTTCGACAACCCCTTGGAAATTATTCCCTGGGAACCCAACAGGTTGTCGAGGTATTGAGGGTCATGTTATCTGGTGCGCGTATCCTCATCATGGATGAACCGACCTCAGCACTGTCCCCTGTAGAAGTTGAACGTCTGATCCAACTCATTCACACGTTGCGCCAGTCCAACCGCAGTATCATTTACATTTCGCATTTTCTGGATGAAGTCATGCGCGTAGCAGATCGCATCACCATCTTGCGGGACGGACGTAAGATCGCAACTGTGCCCCAGGCCGAAACGAATGTGGATGAGTTGATCTCGCTGATCCTGGGCCATGAGGTCAAGGAGGCAGCACCCCAGGCCCCACGCACACAAAATGGTAAAACTCTGCTCGATGTCAATAATCTGACGGCAGACGTTTTCAGTAATATATCCCTTCGAGTAGCAGAGGGTGAGATTATCGGTCTCTATGGTGCGATAGGTGCTGGTCATTTCGACCTGGCCCGTGCCCTCTTCGGCCTCTATCGCTTTGACAGCGGTTCTATTACTGTAGATGGGCATACTTTTCCAAAGGAGTTCTCAGCAGGCTATGCCATCGATCATGGGCTTGCCTATGCAACCGAATCTCGGCGTAGTAGCCTGCTCATGGACGAAGCAATCTACCGCAACGTGACCATGCCGCATCTCAAGCATGTAGGAAAAGTCTTTCCGCTGCAACAAAAAGAAATTGAGGTCGCGGAACCAGTTTTAAAAAGGGTAAATCTTCAGCCACCCAGGCCACTCAATGCCATGGGCACACTCAGCGGCGGCAACCAGCAAAAGGTCGTTATCGCACGATGGCTAGCATTTCCACCACGGGTGTTCGTGATGAGCGAACCTACCAGAGGGATGGATGTCGGGGCAAAAAGCGAAGTCCTGGGGATACTCAGTAATTTTCGTGATCAGGGTTATGGTGTGTTGATCATCTCCAGCGAGCCAGAAACGGTACTGGCAATCTGTGATCGTATCATCGTGATGTCGCGAGGTCAGATTGTAGAAGAGATGATGAATAAAAACTTGAATAAAGATGCTTTAATGAGGTTATTATGAGCACAAAGACAGAATCCATTCCGACTGGCGACCAATCGCAACCGGTATCGGGAGTCTGGCTGCGCCGGCTTACTTCCCTTGCCCCCGTTTGGACACTACTGGCGCTGGTCATCTTCTTCAGCGTGGCATCACCCACTTTTGCTCGCCCCATCAATCTGAATAATATCCTGGCGCAGATCTCTACGCTGGCGATTTTCGGCACAGGTATGACCTTTGTGCTGCTGACAGGGCAGATTGACTTGAGCATTGCCGGTGTCGCTGGTCTGAGTGGAATGATTGCAGCCCATCTTTATGCCAACCTGGGTTATGAGGAACCTATTCCGACAATTGCTGCCCTTGGTGCTGCAACGTTGCTGGGCCTGGTGAGCGGTATCGCCAGCACCCGATTTCGTATTCCAACCTTTATGACTACCCTCGCTGTCTGGCTGATCGCAGGCGGGTTGAATACTTACGTCAGTAAAGGGCGGACTTTGAGCCGTATACCAGAAGTTGCCGCTGTTCTGGGCAGTGGTCGCATCGGTGGCCCCGGTGGTTTTCGGGTCATTATCATTGTGGCAGCAATTTCGCTGTTGTTAGGGCACATTATCCTGCGTTATACACGCTTCGGACGCTACATCTATATGACCGGTGCGAGCGCTCCGAGTATGGCCGCGGCCAGATTGGTGGGGGTGAATACCAATCTGATTATTGCCAGCACATTGACATTTTGTGGATTTATGGCTGGGCTGGCAGGTATTGTGAGTATGGGTCGCCTGGGCAGTGCACAGCCTGTTGAAGTCCCCAGTTATCTGATTGACACTATTGGTGCAGTTGTACTGGGTGGAACAGCACTCACGGGAGGGCGTGGTGGTATTCCACAAACTATTATCGGCCTGCTGATTTATGGCACGCTGCGCAATGGTCTGGATAACATCCCATCCATTGATGTCTACCTCAAGGAATTTATCACGGGTGTGGTACTGCTGACAGCGCTGGTGGTCAATATTTTTCTAGGTGGGAAACAGAAGCGAGACAAAACAGAGAGCTGATTTCTCCGCGCTATTTACAGGGATGATGGAAATCCATGGCCTATCGCGCTTTAGACGAGACAAGTATTCTTGACTATATTCGCAACCGTCCCAAGCTAAAGATGCACTTTAGTGACTTGTCAGCACTGACTGCAAGCGAGGTCGGAGACGGCAATCTGAATCTGGTTTTCATCGTCCGGAACAACAGCCATTCATCCGAAGCAATGATCATAAAGCAGGCGCTACCCTA
>JBGSXK010000075.1:0-2968 GCA_041751455.1 Anaerolineae bacterium | reverse complement strand
TATGCGTGTTGAGCATGTTGAAGATCACCCGATTCACAGCGAGCGGGCGATGTTGGATGCGGAAAACGCGCAGATTATTAATCAGGCCAAACTGTCTGGTGGACGAGTGATCGCTGTGGGCACAACCTCCGCCCGCACGTTGGAAACCGCCGCAATCCTGAGCAGCGACGGTGACCCTGCCCAGCCAGCCAGAACTCCAGATGCCTGCCCATGGAGGCCTGTGAAGGCCTTTGAGCGCGATACAAACCTGTTTATTTACCCCGGTTATCAATGGCGAGTAGTTGATGCACTCATTACGAACTTTCATTTGCCGAAATCAACACTTCTGCTGCTCGTAAGCGCTTTTGCCAGCCGCGAGTTCATCCTGAATGCTTATGAAACTGCTAAAAATGAAGGTTACCGTTTTTTCTCTTTCGGCGATGCCATGTTCCTCGTGTAAAACAACTGTTAGATAGACCTTTATCGACTCTCAAAAGTCCTCTATGGTAGACTGAATTTATAGCGCTTGGAATTTTCAGTGTACACCCGTGAGTGGCGTACCTGGTATTGGAGGTTATAGCCGATGGCAAGTTTGCCAGCACGGGTGGTGTGTATAGAAGACGAACCAGAAATGATTGATCTGGTACGCATGATTTTATCACGACGCGGTTTTGATGTCTTTGGCGCACCCAGCGGCCAGGAAGGACTGCAAATGATTGAGCACATGCGACCAGACCTGGTGCTGCTTGACCTGATGATGCCGGACATGGATGGATGGGAAGTCTACCAGCGTATGAAAGCCAATAGTGCGCTCAAACATATCCCGGTGATCGTTGTGACGGCGAAGGCGCAAAGTATTGATAAAATGTTGGGTCTTCATATTGCCAAAGTGGACGATTATATTACCAAGCCTTTTGGCCCCGCAGAGCTGCTTAACAGTATCGAAAAGGTGCTGGCGCGCAAATTTTAACTTACCTGCCCGCCGCTATAGACAGAATTTATCCCAGGCAACTTTTACCTTCTTGCTTTCAATTTGGCCTACACAATAAACCAGACTATACTTCTGTTATGGAGTGTCACCTGTGCAGCCTTTTGGGAGACCTGATGAAAAAATTAGCCTTTCCACCAGTTCTGTTTCTCTTTTGTCTTAGTCTGTTTTATCTTGCGTCTGTTCAGGCCCAGGCGCAGAACTTACTTGCCAACCCGGGTTTTGAAGATCCCTACGTAGCCAGTGGTGATATTCCCCCACGTGAGGTGGCCGAGGGCTGGAACCGCTGGCATGTTCCACGCCCTGCTGACGCGCCACTTTATATCAACAGTGAGCCAGAATATTATGCCGCTGCACCCGACACGGATCGCATTCGCAGCGGTGACAACGCCCAGCTTATTTTATCGCTTTATGCCACCCACACAGGCGGTCTGTATCAGACAGTCAGCGGGATAACAGTTGGCGCGCAGTTACGTTTCAGCGTTTATGCTTATGTCTGGTCAACACGGTTTGATGAAGTAGAGATCAGCGAGGAAGATGGCAATGTGCTGGTCAGTGTGGGGATCGACCCGGAAGGCGGGACAGATGGCGAAAGCCCGAATATCATCTGGTCAGATCCGATTGAAGTCTATGACGGCTATAACGAATACTCGGTAGAAGCTGTCGCGCAAAACACTTCTATCACGGTATTTATTCGCACCGCCATAGGAAATCCGGTGAAGCATAATTACATTTATGTGGACGATGCTGCGCTGGAAGTTGCAGCCAATGGTGCGACACCAGACCCCGAAACCGGGACTGAAGAACCAACCCAGGAAGCTACAGACAGTATTGTAGTGCCCGCCGCAACCGAAACTGAAATACCCACACTGGAGCCTGTCGAAGAGGCGACTGAGATCCTGAACGAATCTACTCCAGAGCCTACCACCACGGAAGATACCAGCGATGCAGGCATTATTGTGCCGGGAGAAACCGCCACATTAGAGGCAGAGGCTACGGCTACCGAAGACATCCAGCCCCTTCCCACTGCGACCCTGATTCCCTCACCGGAGATCACTGAGGAGGCACAGCCCACAGTGGACTCTCCTGCCACCGAGACAGAAGAAGCGCCTGTTGTGATTGACACCCCGACCGAAACATTAACTACACCCCAGGAACCACTTGCAACGGCCACCGTAATACCCACAGTAACGCTCTTTGTGCCCACTGTGACCCCGGTTGAGTCCACCCCAGTTACCCCTGATGCAGCGGGTGGTGGCCCTATCAGCGCAGAATTTCCCAACACAGTCGTCTACACTGTGCAGCGAGGGGATACCGTTGCCCGCCTGGCTCAACGTTATGACAGCTCAATCGAGGCCATTCGGCAAGCCAATGGGTTAGATAGCAGTTATCTGATTTTTGTGGGGCAGGAGCTGATTATCCCCGTGCGTACTGCGCCTGTGCTAACTTCGACACCTATCATGGCAGTTACACCTACCCCATCAGGGCCAGGTGATGATACATTAATCTACACTGTGCAGATCGGTGATTCGCTGTACAGCATCGCGCAAAGGTTTAACACTACAGTAGGCACCATCACACAGCTCAACGGCATCGTAAGCGGCAGTCGGCTTCAGGTCGGCCAACAATTGCGACTGCCACGTTCATCATCGTCTGCACCACCAGTACAACCACCAACGCTGTATATCGTAAGGCCGGGCGATACCCTGTATCGTATTGCTCTGCAATCAGGTGTGCCTGTCTGGCGCATCGCTCAGTTTAATGGTATTACGCAGCCGAACCTGATTTATGTAGGGCAACGCATACTTATCCCATGAGTCATTGGCGTATCATACGTAATCGTGAAACCAACGAAATCGTCTTGGCACGGGCACGCTGGTGTAGCAGTTTCTGGTGTCATTTTCGAGGTCTGCAACTCGTGCCCCGCCTGCCAGACGATCAGGGACTTCTGTTTGTGACTGGCTTTGAAGGGCGTGCACATACTGCTATACACATGTTTTT
>JBGSXK010000074.1:0-3808 GCA_041751455.1 Anaerolineae bacterium | reverse complement strand
AGAGCCTGAGTAGATGAATTTGGTCGGGCCTGCGGGGTTGATGTTCAAATTCTGATTGTCTGCCAGGGGCATGACGAAAAAGCCAAAGGTGTCTGGATCAACGTCTGGATAATCCTGTACGACAGACTGTGGGCCGGTCAGGTTGGTTAACGCCATGGCATATTCCCCGCTCGCCAGCGCTTCCGTCATAAATTCGGTGGTCTCTGCCAGGGCATTGTCGCCAAAGCAGCCCATGTCATACAGTTCTTTCAACTGCTCCACCACAGCGAGCATCGTGGGATCGTCTGCAAAGGTAGTCTGGTTCGTATTGAGCATTTCTGCCAATCCGGGCGTGACTTCCTCATAGCGGGGGCCTAGCTCTGGGAACCACAAGACATGATGCCATCCAGCGGCCACCGGCTCAAATATTGGGATAATCCTCGCGTCCAGCAGCGACTCACAGGTCGATTTGAGTTCTTCATAAGTGGTGGGGACGCTCAGGTTCTGTGCTTCGAAGATGGTCTTGTTGTAGTTGACAACCCAGGTGGTTCCGGTAACGTCCCAGAGTGTCAGCCCATAGATTTTGCCATTAACGGTTGATTGAGCGAGCACGAGGGGATCCATGCGATCAACCCATTCCTCATCGGATAGATCCACAGCGTTGACTTCAACATTGTAGTTGACAATCAGGTCCGTGACGCCGCTCTGTCCGCCGAAGATGTCCGTTGCTCCGCCTGTATTCAGGCGTGTCTGCAAGATAGTAAAATACTGGTCAGCCGGCACAATCTGATAATCCACATGGATACCCGTTTCTTGCTCGAACCGCACGCCTAACTCAAGCTCCGCGTCCGGGATCCATCCCTGGCTTGCCATATAAGTCAGGGTCACGGACTCCTGCGCCTGCAAACTTCCTACCAGCAGCAGTAGCAGTAACCCTAAAATCAAGAAGTTTATCTTTTTCATGATGTCTCAACTCCACAGTGTTTCTAAAAATGCGTTATATTTGACACTTTGATAACGTAGGATTCACTCATGCTTGAATGCCCTGCGTATCGAACCTGAAACAGGCAACATAAAAACGATCAGGTAAACTCCATAGTCGACCTTTCCCCAGAGGTGCTGGTTGTAACTTACCAAGCAAAAAGGTTCTTGAAGTAGAACCGGATTTATTCCACCTCTTTTGTACTTTCCCGGACAATGAGCTTGGGTGGAACTAAAATCTGCTGGGCAGGGAGTTTCTTATTTGCCAGCTTCTCCGTCATTAAGATGGTCGCCTGATAACTGATCTCATAAGGAGACCATTCCAGTGTAGTCAGTGAAGGCGTAACCACGCTGGCAAAATTACCGCCAAAGCCGATTGCCATAACTGAGCAATCTTTAGGGACACTACGCCCATGTTGAACCAGAGCTTTGATGCTGCCAGCCGCCGTTAAATGGCTTACGGTGATGATGGCAGTCAGTTCCGGGTTTTCCTGGAGTAAATCGTTGGTTCCCTCAAAGCCTTCTTCAACGCTGTTCAACCCAATCTCGCGATAACAGCTATTCAGGCCATATTTGTTAAGTGCGGATTTATAACCCTCAAGTGAGCGAACAGCAGGCCCTATGCCGGATTTGTGCCAGGATTGTGGGTAAGTCAGAAAACCAATGTTGCGGTGGCCTAACTCAACTAGATGCTCACAGGCTAGAAGCATGGCGTTTTCAAAATCAAGGTCAATAAAGCTTAAGCCTTCTAAGTCAGCGCACCGCCCAATCATGACAAAGAGGTAATTGTTTTCCCGAAGCAGATTGACGCGCCAATCATCCATGCGAACCTGTAACAGAATGATCCCATCGATCTGATTGCTCCGGTACATGTTGAGTAATGATTCGGGGGTTAGCCGCGAAATAAGGAAGTTTATGAAATATTCTTTTTCGCTGGCTGCCTCTGCTATGCCCGTAAAATAGGATGTCTCAATGACGCTGCTGAGGTCGTGAGGGGATTCGATGGGATGATGCAGCGCAAGGGTCATGGTCGCACCACCACGTAAACGCCGAGCCTGTGTATGTGGTGTATATCCCAGCGTGCGAATAGCTTCATGAACACGTTGACGTGTTTCTTCAGCTACGTATTCCTTGTCATTGAGGATACGAGAAACCGTAGGAATCGATACACCAGCAGTTTTGGCAACGTCCGCTATGGTGACACCACGATTTTCATTTCGGGGAGTTTTATTTCTTTTGTTCATCAAAGATCATTTTTCTGATAACGATTTCTGATAACGTTATCAGAAATCGCGGACGTTGTCAACAAGACAGCATTCGAACATCGCTTACCCATAAAAAAAGCGTTCCTGGTTAATCCAGAAACGCTTTCTCGCTCGTTGTGCAGGGAGGATGGCTACATATCCTTTCCGACTGCTTCAGCAATCACCCGCGCAAAGTGACGAGCAGCATGTTTGGGCGCAATATCCATGAGTAAACCGGGTTCGATGAGTTCCAGTTCCATGAGAACAAACTCACCATTCACCATCACACCATCCACTCGCGCATAAAGCGGCGGCGGGCTTCCGGTCAAACGCATGGCTGTTTCCAGAATCAACTGAGCCGTTTGTACAACCTGATGAGGGACATCGACTGCTACACGCGAACCACCGTAAGCAGAATTAACAAAGATCGAGCCGCAGCCGGGCATCTTGCGGATGGTATAGCTGAAATCGCCCCGAAAGAACACAAGCGATAATTCACCATCGCGGATTTCCTCAACCACTGGCTGTAACATGGCATCACCGATTGTCAGTAACGTATCTAACCGCAGTTGATCCTGTTCTACATTTTCGCGTGTCACGATCTGAACATCCTTGCCGGACAGCCATTCCTCAAACGTCGAAGCCTGATCGAAATCAAAGCGCCCGGTGTTGAGGACTTCGCTCAGCGGCACATCGCCGAACCGCGCCCGGATGAGCTTCGCACGCGGGTTCATCCGGTGCAGCAGCGCTTCAACCCGGAAGCGATACAGGCGATCCGGCAGGGCGCGTCCTACGCCGATCTTGACCGCCTCATCTGCACCGCCATCTCCGCACGTGGTATTCCGTTGGAGAACCTCGAATGGATCGGGTTTGGGATACCCCTGCCCGCCTATGGCGCGGTGCTGGACGATCCCGAATTTTACACCGCGCATCCTGACACGAAACCCGTACTGGAATGCTTTGGCATCTCACCAGAACCGAATCCCCATCACATTGATGTGCCGGAATGCGCCTACACTGCCGGACGCTTCATCGCCGCTGACCTGCAACGCCATGCAGACGAACACTTCCGGCAAATCGGCTGGCTGATGCATTGGTTGTTCTCATCGTCGGGCAACAGCTCGGTGGATTATGAATACGAAACCATGGGCGAATTTCAGCCACTGTCGTGGGAGGCAGACGATCTGACATTTGCCATCGAGATCATCGAAGAAGCAGACGGCATCATGGCAGATGTGCTGGCAGGGCTGGCATTCCTCACCCGCCAACCTGAACTGATGAAAGCTCTGCAATATAACGTCCGCCGTATCTATAAAGCCATTGCAGCCAAACGCGAGCTGAAAAAGATCAACCTGCGCTGGCCGCTGCTCGTCGACGCTACAGAATCCCGCCCGCAATAGCCCGCATGACGAAATCACGATCTCCGTCAGACAAATCGGGATGATCGGATAGGAACTGCCGCAGCACTTTTTCCTTGTCGGGGTGAAATGAATGTCCCAAACCATGGATAGCCGCTGACTGACACACGGTTGATTCAAGCTGGAGGACGCGCACCATCGTCTCAAATGTCACCTGGTACAATCGCTCATGATCTGCTTCATCAA
>JBGSXK010000073.1:0-9032 GCA_041751455.1 Anaerolineae bacterium | reverse complement strand
CGGTATCTTGCCTAATGCGCTTTGAAATTTTCGCAGTGTTTCTAATGATCGTCCATCTATAGCACGGCCTTGCACATCCTGGCACAGCCACAGCCCCACTCCACAGATCATGCTATCCCGCCCCCACAACTGCTGGTAAGCATGGCTTGACCCCAGGATGCCCAACTCACTGCCATTGGCGATCAGGATCGCCTCAGCCCGCGCCCTGGCTTCCCCAATCAGATCCGTTTTGAGATCAGTTTGGTTCAAGGGAAGACTCCGAAGCCTGTCCGCTGCTGTGTAGAAAATGCAGTATCTTGTCGCGCACCACCTGCTCAACAGCGGCCTGTGCCCGTGTGAGTAGAGTTTCTGGCAGCGCATTCATTTCCTCATCGGTCAAATGTGTATTCCGATTCAGCACGGCCAGGGCTGCCAGCTCCAGATCAGTAGCGATGTTCACTTTGCTGATGCCGCCGCCTTGCACCCGCACGGCCTCGGCAATCATCTCGCCGGGGACACCCGACCCACCGTGCAGCACCAGATGAGCGTTGGTCTGTGTCCGAATGGCGCGGAGACGCTCATAATCAATTTTGGGCTGACGCACCAGATAAACACCGTGCGCTGTCCCTACCGAAACCGCCAGTGCATCTGCCCCTGTTTCACGGATGAAGTAACCCGCTTCTTCCGGGTCGGTATAAAGCTCAGTGTCATCATCGGTTTCCACATAATCCGTGGTAGTGATGCGTCCCAGCTCAGCCTCAACAGAGATACCGCGCGGGTGAGCATACGCTACAACTTCGCGGGATGTGGCGATGTTCTCTTCAAGTGGCTTTTCAGAAGCATCAATCATCACTGAGGTAAATCCAGCAGCAATCGCTTCCCGAATCACCGGAAAATTTCGTGTGTGGTCGAGATGTAAAGCGACAGGTACAGTGATGCCCTGCGCCTCAATCTGAGTATAGAACGTATCTGCGAACTGCTGCGGGGTAATGTCATGGCGCAGCAGTTCTTTTTGCGAGATCTGAACGATTAAAGGCGAAAGCAGCGCCTGCGCAGCCCGCAGCACCGGCAGGATCATCACGGTGGAACGTGGCGAGAACGAGCCAACCGCATAACCACCTTGTTTCGCTGCCTCCAATAAAGGATTTAGATTGGAAATATTAGTCTGTCTGATCAAATCTCCCCCTCTATAACCTCATCCTGCTTACAGCCCCCCAATGATGGGTTTAACCTTTTAGCCCGGTTGTGGCAATGCCATCCATAAAATAGCGTTGTCCGAGGAAAAAGATGATGATGACCGGAATCGTCACGATGACGCTGGCCGCCAGCACGATTTCCCACTGCATTTCCCCACCCTGCCCAAACTGATCCAGAATCGACTTGAGGCCGAGCGGCAGGGTATAAAGATCGGTTCTTTGCAGGTAGATCAGGGGTTTAACCAGGTCTACCCAACTGGCCTTGAACTCGAAAATGAACACTACAATGAGTGCCGTCCGTGTCAATGGCAAAGCGATTAAACGCCAGATCTGAAAATAAGATGCTCCGTCCACCCGTGCCGCTTCAAACAACTCACGTGGAAGAGACAGATAAAACTGCCGAATCATGAAAATATAGACAGCCGAGCCAAAAATATTACTGCCCCACAAGGGCACATGAGTATTGACCAGGCCCAACTGATTCCAGATCAGAAAGGTCGGAATCATCGTGACCACACCCGGCAGCATCATCGTCGCCAGAACCAGACCAAACAGTGTATTTCGCCACTTGAAGCGAAAGTATGAAAATCCGAAGGCAATCAATCCGCAGCTTATAGTTACTGTAATGGCTGCCAGAAAGCCGACCAGCAGGCTATTTTTCAGCCATATCAGCATAGGGGTGGCCTGCCAGACCCTGATGTAATTTTCCCACGCGACCGGGTTGGGCAGCAGGTCAGAGTTAAAGACCTCCGAGCGTATTTTGAGCGACGCAGTAAGCAGCCAGAGGAAAGGCGCAAAAAACAAAATCGTGCAGAAGATGAGCAGGCTGTAAAAAGCGAATCGCTCAACAGTTTTGGCAAGATCACGCCTCATCTGTTTTTCCTGCAAGGCCAATTGCCCTGCCTCATTCACTGCGGTCATCATCCTTCTCCTTCATAATAGACCCACCGTTTACTGAAGCGAAGCTGGATGATGGTGAGAATCAGAATGATGGCAAATAGCAGCCAGGCCATCGCGGAAGCATAACCCATACGCAGAAACTCAAACGCCTGCCGGAACAGATAGATGTTATAAAACAGGCCAGCCGAAGAAGCAGGACCCGAATTCATGTTGCCGAAAAACATCGTGTAGACTTCAGCGAAAATTTGCAGCGAGCCGATGGTGTTGATAATCATCGTGAAGAAAAGTGTGCCGCTAATCATAGGGATAGTCACACGAAGTAACTGCTGCCAGGCATTCGCGCCGTCAATCCGTGCCGCTTCGTATAATTCATTCGGCACATTACGCAGCGCCGCCAGGTACAGAATTACGGTACTGCCCACGCTCCACAGGCTCATTAGCACGATACCAGGTTTAATCCAGTTTGGATCAGTCGTCCATCCCGGCCCGGCAATACCGATAAGTTCCAGACCTCGGTTGACCAGTCCCACACGCGGGTTGAGCAGCCACAGCCACAGGGTGCCGATAGCAACCGCCGGGGTCACTGAGGGCAGATAAAATGCAGTGCGGAAGAAACCCGCTGCTTTCCCTACTCGATTCAGGATGAGTGCCAGCCCCAACGCCACAGTCATAACCAGTGGAACATGAAGCAGGGCGTAAAAAATAGAATTCCCAAGACTCATCCCCAGGCGGGGGTCTTGAAGCAGACGTTCATAATTTGCGATCCCAATGAAATCGGGAGGGCTGAGCACATCATAGTTGGTAAAAGATAAACCGAGACTGAGCAGCATCGGGCCGGCAGTAAAAATAAAAAAACCGATGAACCAGGGCGAGATAAATGCCAGACCCGCCAATGTCTCACGTTGTTGAAGGGTGATCCGCCCCTGGGGGCGGATCACGGACTTAGAGGTCGCCATATGCGACTACTCGCTCCGGCTCCAGGCTTCGTCAAGTGCTGCCTGGGCCTCTTGTTGTGCCTGATCAAGGGCTTCCTGAGCAGTTTGCTCACCGTTCAGGACACGATTTGCAGCATCCATCCATGCCTGCCGGAATTCCGAGCCAGCCGGGTTCGCCGGAATAGCAAAGGCATTTTCCTGAACAGCGAGGATCGTCTGCACCCCATTATCGAAAGTTTCATTGCCACTGGGCTGTACAATCTCACCGAAAATCATCTCGTCAGCAACCTGATTGGCGGTATAAACCCCGGTGTTGATCGTACCTGCTTCGGCACGTTTTTCTGCACGAGCCTGCGCGGCAGCTACCCAGGTTTCCGGCGCAGTCATGGTTTTCATAAAAGCACAGGCGGCATCCTGGTTAGCAGATCCACGCGGCATAGCCCACGCGCTGCCCGTAGCGTATGAGATCGTCTCACCGTTGCGATCTGTGAAGGGTTTGAAGCTAAGTGGAGCATCTGGCGCAACATCGGCCAGCACATTCATATACCACTGCTCCATCGGGAAAACACCAAGCTGGTCAGCAACCATCTGATTCTGGCTGCCAAAGAAGTCCCAGACATCACGGAATGCGATGAATGGCTGGCGACCACCGGCAGTTTCGTGCAGGCTGTGAGCAAATTCCAGCGCTTCAACCACCCTGGGATCATTAAGCTGCGCGGTTCTGCCATCCTCAGAAAGCAGCGCCGTACCATTTGCCATTGCCCACAAAGGCAGGAATTCTGGCAGCTTGGGGTCAAAACCAATGCGCGTCAGCGTACCATCTTCCACGCGGGTGAGCGCATCATTAAGTTCAACAAGGCTGTCCCAGTCGCTCGTATCAATATCATCAACAGATAACCCGGCATCGTCCAGTGCTTTAGTGTTGATGATGAGCATAATGTTGTTGTAGAACTCAGGGATACCATAGACTTCACCATCAACAGTGACCTGGTTAACCGCCGTCTCGCGATATTGGCTCATGTCGATGTCCTGATTGGCGATACAATCAGTAAGCGGAATCAGCGCCCCACGTATAGCGTAAGTGCTGAGGATAGCGCGATCTATATACACCACATCCGGGGGGGTGCCGCTGGCAACGGAGGTTAGAAATTGCTGCTCGTCCAGACCACCTTCGGTGAAACTGATTTCCAGATCAGGGTAAGCTGCCCTGACCTGAGCAACACGGACAGTCGCAATTTCGTCACCGGTTTCGCCATTAAACCCTAGTACAGAAAGCGAACCACTCACATCGTCCTGTGCAGATATAACAGTGGCAAACACGCCTAGCATCAGGGCCAGCAGAGTGATGATGGTCCAAAAACGATGGCTTGCTTGTTTTGATCGAAAAGACCACATAAGAAAACTCCTCCTCAATAGCTGTGAACAAGTTATAACCATCCCGGCTTTGACTGAAGGAATGGCCGTTACTGATTGAATTCTTCTTATGATGACCTCCTTTCACATGCTACGAAGCCCCGGCCTGTCAGACCATCTGCCGGGTTGTGCCTCGATTCTCAATATGGACCTGAATGCGGACCTGCTGGATAGGTCGGCCAGGATCGGCCAGGCGCGCCAGCAGAAGCTCGACGGCCATTTGACCGGATCCGACAAGGGATTGGCTGATGGTGGTTAAATCGACATGCTCGGCAATATCAATGTCATCAAATCCGATGACAGAAATATCCTGTGGTGTTTGCAGGCCGAGTACACGCAGTTCATGAATGACACGAATTGCCAGATCATCGGCAGGTGCGAAGATAGCAGTAGGGGGTTCAGGAAGTGCCAGTAATGCTTTCAGCCTGTCTGTTATGCCCTGCCGTGATACTGGCACATACTGAATATAGGCATCCGGTAAGGCTACCCCTACTGCTGCCAATGCCTCCTGATAACCTGCTAACCGTTGGAATTCGGGATGAATTGAATATTCGGGGTGTTCGCCAAAGTAGACATAGGCACAGTGGCGATGTCCCTGCTCCACCAGATGTTGAGCAGCAAGCCTCCCCCCCACATGGTCATCTACCAGGATGGTGCTAAAACTTGGATGCGAATATTCAATCATCACAGTTTCAAGCTGGTTGCTGATTAAACGCTGTGCGGCCAGATCATCGACAGGCAGAGACATCACAATAAGCCCATCGAGATTGCCACGGATGGGCAGCGCCGATAGATACCCACTGAGGCGATCCATGGAGTCGACAGTATAAACCACCAGTTCATAACGGGAACTGGCAAGCCCGGCAGCAACACCTCGCAGGCGGTCTGTAAAGGATGGAGAAGTAAAGTAGGGTGTGATGACTCCGATTTGCCCGGTACTTTGGCCACCACGTGCTTTAGCTTCCGCGTTAGGCACAAAGCCAAGTTCATCAATCGCTGCCATCACTTTTTGACGACTGGCTTCGCTTACCTGTTGAGGGGAGTTTAACACGCGCGAAATAGTGGCAATGCTAAGCCCGGAGAGCTTAGCAACATCATAAATCGTGGGGGGTGTATTTCGACTGATACTCATTCAGGTTATTTAGAAAATAAATCAAATTTACATGAAAGTGCTTACACGAAAGCACTTTCATAAAATGTATAGCGGAAATTTACATTTGTCAAATTCCTTAGTCGATGGCAGAAAATGACCCGCGCACTGACGGATAGGATTACTTTCGGGCCTTCAGGTTGTAAAAGTTGACAAGCCATAAAAGGCATGTTATGTTCAAAACAATAAAACTACACGTGAAGTTTTGAACAATCTACTATCTTTAGTAAATAAACTTGAAAAAAATTGGCAAAAACAGCAAACCCACAATGAGTGATGTTGCCAGGCTGGCCGGAGTTAATCGTGTGACGGCCTCGGTCGCATTAAATGGTTCACCGCGTGGGGGCACACGGGTTTCCGAGGCCACCCGCCAGCGGGTATTAAAGGCAGCCAGGGAACTGGGATACACACCCAGCGCCATCGCTTTGGCACTGCGCAACCAGCGCACCAATATCATTGGTTTTTACACTGGGCATGAACGCCTCAATACACACGATCCCTTTACCGCTACAGTGCTCAACAGTCTGCAAGCCTGCTGCCACAAGCATCGCCAGGATTTGCTGATGTTCGGCAGCTATGAGCGCGACTCTGTCGAAGAAATTTACGCCTCACTCTCCAGTGGCAAAATCGATGGGTTGATTTTTTTACCTTCCCCACGCAGCCCGGAGATGGATCAACTGCTGGACTCTCACCTGCCAGTGGTCGCCATTGCCAATAGTGTTCCCAACGTCGTTTCCGTTTTGGTCGATGATGAATCAGGTTCACATCTGCTGGCACAGTATCTGGCACAGAAAGGTCATCGTCGTGTGATGTACCGTGCCGATACAGACGATCATGCTTCCACACGCTGTCGCCAGGATGCCTTTATCAAGACGGGTAAAACGCTGGGCATGGACATCGTCGTGACCCATGGCGATTGGGAGGGGAATTTACAGCCGGAGGAAATCGCCCTGCTCACTTCCCCGCCCGGCCTCCGTCCCACAGCAGTAGCCTGTTGGCTCGACCTTCATGCTTATTTCCTGCTCGACCAATGCCCGCGTTTAGGTTTACAGGTCCCCCGTGATCTGGCAGTTGTAGGCTTTGATGGCATCCTGCCACGCATCCGCCCGGCGCACTCGCTAACCACCATCCGTGCTCCCTGGGCAGCCGTAGCCGAAACTGCCGTAGACCTGCTTATGGCCCTCCTTAACGGAGAAGATGTAGCCCAGAAAACTGTATTCCCGGTAGAACTTGTCATTGGCGAGACCGCCTGACAGCGCTCTACAGCGCGTATGGATGTATCTTAAAGAGGCATGGATTAAACAGAGGGAGGTAAGCCACAAAACACCGCAGGTTCAGCAAATAAAAATCAATTCATGAAGTAGTTTTTAGGAGAACGATAATGCAAAAGCCAAAATCTATTTCTCGCCGTGACTTTTTAAAAACTGCTGCCGTTGCCACGGCAGGCGCGGCAGTTCTCCCCGGCATCAGCGTAGCGGCCAGCCCCGCAGCTATGCCCCAGGCAGCCCAGAGTGAAGTGGTCATCCTCACAAGTGGTTGGCCGCTGCGTACCATGCCAACAGCCGAAGACATCGAAGCCGATAAGGCACTGGAAGGTTATGCTGCCGGTATGCAGGCATGGCTGGACGAAAACCCCGGGGTTACCTTCCAGGCAATTGAAGTCAACATCTGGGATCAGCAGGCTGTCGTCACCGCTATTTCTGGTGGCACTGCTCCCACTTATGTATTCCCCACCTCCATCGGTGGTTGGAGTAATGCGGGAGCACGCAACGCCTTTACTCAGGGGTTAATGGCAGATGTCACCCCGGCGATCGAGCAGTACGGCCTTATCGACAAATTGACCGAGGGCGCACGGGGTGGCTGGGAGCCTATCGCCAATGTTGGCGGCAGCTATATGAGCTACCCCATTGACTCCGGCATGGATATGATGTGGTATCGGCGGGACCTGCTGACCGCCGCTGGTATGGAAGACCCACCCTTGGACTGGACATGGGATGATGTTATTGAGGTAGCAAAAGCGCTGACCTCAGAGGCCGAGGGTCGTAAAGGTCTGGGATCGCTGGTCTGGATGCCCGGCGCAATGCTTGCCGATCATGGCTTCGACCTGATGCGCCTGCTGCCAGCCCCACAAAATAGCTGGCATTGGATGCAGGACACAAGCGACCCCAAATGGGCAGAGGTTCTGGCAAAATATCGCCAGTTAGCCTTTGAAGACAATGCTGTCTATTCGGATGTCTCCTACACCAATGACAATCTGAATGCTGCCTTCAACAGTGGTGTCATCGGGATGCGGCGGCAAAATATCCTGACCGCGTTTGGCCGTATAACCCAGGAAGACAGCCTTGCTGCGCTGGCGAATAACCTCGGTATCCCCTATGAAGAAGCCTTTGGCTTCCGCCCGGTGCCGCGTGGCGACAATGGTTACTTCAGCAACCCGCTTTATGTGGGTGGGGTCGCCATCAGCCCGGATACCTCCTCAGAGGTAATGATTAAAGCACTCGGCGCAGTGGACTTTATGTTCCTGGGTCAGGGCTGGGACATCCAGAAAGCCGGTCAATATGCAGCCACACAAGACCTGACCGCAGTCTTCAACTACCCGCTGCCCATTGATGGTAAATACACCTACGAAGGCGTTCCAGGCACATTTGAAGCTGCCTGGGGCCAGCGCACAAAAGATGACATCCTGGCGGCTGCGGCACTGCCCAAGTACCCCGACATGGCGCTGTTTATGCCTGTCGAGCAGAATCCCGGCCCGGACAGCCAGAGCTTCGATGATGCCTGGTCCACTATCAGCTTCGTCTCCGAAGGTGTAGATCCGGCAGATGTCCTCAGAAATGCGCAGGCCACTTGGAATGCTCAGGCCGCCGGTTTCAGCTCCAGCATCAGTGCCGAGGAATTTACCAATGCTGCCCGTAGTTACTATGAAGCTGTCGATGCTTTCTGGCAGGAAGCTTCGCCAGAATTCTACGAGAACACCTTCAAACCCTGGTATGAAGGCAAGTTGCTGCCCGCTTTAGGCTAGAGCAGACACAGAGAATGCAGGGGTGAGGCAGGCGTATCCTGCTGCCCCACCCTTCCCTAAACAGCTTCTAGCGACTATATATTTTGGAGATAAGCTCGTGGCAGAACAAACGATTTCACCTGCCTATCCCGAAGAACAACGTCACACTGCTGAAGTCACGGCTGCCCCGCCCCAGTTGAGCCGCCGCAATCGCCTGGAGCGCTTTTTGTTTTTGCTGCCAGCATTGGCTTTTCAGCTTGTATGGGGCTGGTTTCCGCTGTTATTTGCCTTCGCGCTCAGCTTTACCGACGCGCGTGTGCGCGGTCCCATCTCGTTCATCGGCTTGCAAAGCTACACTCGCATGTGGAACGATCCGCTTATGCGCGAGGCGTTCAGGATTACAGCGGTCTACGCTGCGATGTCAATTATTCTTACCTTCGTGATACCCATACTGGTCG
>JBGSXK010000072.1:0-11970 GCA_041751455.1 Anaerolineae bacterium | reverse complement strand
GTCCTCCAGCGCCAGCGCGTCCAGCAGCACCGCCCGGCATTCCAGCGCCGGGCTAAGTGGGCGCGGGCACGGCGGCTCAAAGGTCAGCATCACCGTATGATACCCGCCTTCGGCCAGCGGCAGCGGCAGCGACAGATGGGTTTCCGCCATACCCCTGTGTAGAGGCTGACCATTCACCCACAGCGTAAAATCGCGTCCATCGCCCCGCATCTCCGCGTCCAGCCGCACCCACCCCGGCTGCGGCGTATAGAGGTAAATCTCCAGCGCATCCTCAAGCGGCAGGGGGAGGCTCGTCAAAGGGGTTTCCGCGCTCACCGTCCAGCGAAATCCCGATACACCACTGGCCTCCTCTGTGCGAAAGGCCGCGATCAGTGCATCCTCGTAAAAAGGATGCCCCAGCCACCCGCGCGTGAAGGCCAGCACCGCGCCATTCTCATCCCAGCGCTTATGCACAATGACGACATCCACGCCTGCCGCGTCCAGCCGCGCCGGGTCAAGCTGGGCTTGCAGCAGCGTCAGCTTCGCCGGGTCTGCCGGGGTACGCCGCGCCACATGCCCCCCGATGAGCGGCTTCTGATGCCCGGTCTGCAAAAACAGGCCGTCCTTGCCCGCCAGCAGGTGCGTCCAGGGGACATCCAGCACCGCGCGCACCGTGTCATCGTCGCGCAGTGCGGCAATTGGTTCGGGCACCGTACCGGGGATGGTTGGGAACGGCCAGAAGAACTGATAATCGAGCAGGACGAGCAGCGCTACCACACCAAACATCAGATTAAGCTGTAGGGGCAAAGCGCGCTTCGCCCGTGCAGGCAAGGCCAGAAGCGCCGCCACCCCATACCCGGCCATGACCGCCACCGCCAGCGCCAGCGTGAAATTGAAGCGCGCCGGGGTGCGTGTGATGCCGAGTACAGGCAGTTTTTGCAACAGCAGCCAGGGCAGAGTGACCGCGCTGATCTCATCGCCCAGGTTCAACACAAGCACCTGATCGAGCAGTTTGAGCAGTGGCCCCAACGACAGCACCCAGGCAGCCAGCGCCAGCCCTGCCCACGGACGGGCTGCGCGGCACTTCACCACGCCCACCAGCGCCAGCGCCCCGGCCACGATCCCCACATAGGCTACGCGCTCAAACGGGTCAACACCAAGCACTGTGTGCGTATAGGAAAGGTGGCGATAGAGCGGATGCTGAAAAGAGGGCGTAAACAGCCCCAGCACATCAGCGCTGAAGGCCACATCGCCGCCTTCATTGAGCTGCGGCGGCGCGTTGAGCGCTTCCCGAATCACCGGAATGAAAAAGACCAGCGCCAGCAGGCTGCCCAGCCCCGCCGCCAGCACAATACGCGCCAGCCCACGCCCGTCACGCCTCACCAGCGCCCACAACGCGACCATCGCCGTCACCGGGGCGACCAGATACACGATCAGGAGCTGGTTGCCCCACAGACTGATGACGAACAGCGCGGCGGTGAGCAGTATCCAGCGCAGATAATTATGTTGCTGTAGGGTCATAGCGTGCTGCGCCCCTGTCGTGAGCCGCAGCAGCCCCCACACATACAGTGGTACCGGCCACAGCACCAGCAACCCGGTATGCCCTGCGCCAAGCTGCCCCTGAAAATGCGGGTAGGCCATAAAGATCAACCCGGCGAGAAAGCCCGCGCCGCGCACCCCGGTCAGCCGCCACATCAGCCAGTAGAGGGTCCAACCGTTGAGCGCCAGCGTCAGCAGCGCCGCCAGATTAAACGCGGCAGGCAGCGGCAGCACAAACGCCAGCAGCCATGCCGGGAAGGATTGCAGCGGGTTGCCCCACAGCCACGCACCATCCAGCCCATCAGGGTAGGCCAGCAGCGGCTGGTCAAATAACGGCAGGCCGCTGCGCAGAGCATGGTTGAGCCACCAGATATGGCGGGTATATTCATACGAATCGCCGAAGGGATGGCCTAGCAGATGCGTCGAGAAAACCGCCAGCAGTGGCCAGGTGATAAGCAGCGCCGCCAGCAGATAAAGCAGGTAAACCGCGAGATGGGCAAGGGGTAAACGTTTTGGCATAGCGCGCGCATTTTAATGCGCCAAACGTCCTTTGCACAGGGCGGCACAGAGAAACGCAGTGCCGCCAATGTAACGACATTGCAAGGTGGCTGTCTTATGCTGTAGTCCTATGCAACCAGTACGAATATCCTAACCGCATATGACAAAAGTTGCACAAAACGAACTTCCATCAAAAGCTATACCCGTTATAATCGAATAAGCTGTATTAATGTTAGGTGTAAGAAATACCGGGGTACCCGGTAGAAAGTGGTGACATGCTGCGACGCATTACGCTTATCAGTGTACTGGCACTGCTGGTGCTGGCTCTAAGCCCACTGGCCGCCGCGCAAGAATCGACGGCAGAAGTTCCTACCCCTGAAATTACGGAAACCCCTCTGCCAACCGAGCCTCCGACCCAGGAGGCGACAACAGAGATTCCGACGGAAGTTCCAACTGAAGCGCCTACCGAAGACCCCACCGATAGCGCGGTGGTCACGGAGGAGCCTACAGTAGAGCCTACTGACGAACCGATAACAGAGGTGACGGAAGAACCCACTGCCGAGGCAACCGAGGAAATAACCCCGACGATGCCTCAGGCACCGCCTATTGTGCGCGCGCCGACGACTTACATCGTCAACAGTACAGGCGATGCGGATGTTTGTAATCCAAATCCAGAATTTGAATGTACGCTGCGTGGGGCGATTACCGCGGCCAACGCCAACACGCCCGACCTGGACACGATTCAGTTTAATATCGCTGGCCCTGGTCCATTTGTGATTCAACCCGCCTCCCCACTGCCCATTATCACCGATAGTGTGATTATTGACGGCACGACGCAGTTCGGCTATACCGATGCGCCTGTCATCGTGCTGGATGGCTCTGATGTGGTGGTGACAACACCGCTGCCCCCGCTGCCGGATGATGTGCAGGCAGTCGGCTTCAATCTAATGAATGGCAGCAGTATCATTCGCGGTATTGTGATTCAGAACTTTGCTTATGCGGGCGTGGGCATCATCGGCACTCAGATCGAATTTGAGGGCGCGACTTTCCCCAATCCCTTCGGCAGCAGCATTAATAATGTGATCGAAGGCAATTACATCGGCACTAATGCCGCTGGAGATGCCGCCGCGCCCAATCTGTATGGTGTGGTGATCTACGATTCCTTCGGTAATACGATCGGCAGCACCAATGATGCCTTGCGCAATGTCATCAGTGGCAACAGCGATGATGGCGTGAACATTGGCGGCGCAAGCGCGACAGGCAATACGGTCATCGGCAACTATATTGGTGTCGATGCCAGCAGTGTCGGCCCGCTGGGCAACGGCGATAACGGTGTGAAGATCGAAACCTCGCCGGGCAATACTATTGGCGGCGCGACACCTGCCCACAGCAATATTATCGCCCACAACACCCGCAACGGTGTACTGATCGAAGCGGCTGACGCGACAGGGAATGCTGTTCGTGGCAACAGCATTTACAACAACGGCGCGCTGGGGATTGATCTCGACCCAACCAGCAGCGACGGTGACGGTGTTACCCCTAATGATGAGGGCGATGCCGACAGTGGCCCGAACAACCTGCAAAACTTCCCCGTGCTGGCCAGTGCTGTCACAGACGCGGGCAGTACCCTGGTGACAGGGACGATCAACAGCACTGCAAACACCGAATTGACTATTGAGTTCTTCGCCAACCCAGCCTGTGACTCCTCCGATCATGGTGAGGGGCAGGTTCTGGCGGGCACAGCAGTGGTCACGACGGATGGTGCGGGCAACGCCAGCATCAGCGAAACCATCAGCGGGGTGGCCGCCGGTGCGGTGATTACCGCGACAGCAACCGACAGCAGCGGGAATACCTCGGAATTCTCCGAGTGTGTGACTGTGACCGAACCCGGATCGGACAACCTGCCTCCGGTGGCCGACGCTGGCCCCGACCAGACCGTCACTGATACGGATAACAGCGGCGCGGAAGACGTGACGCTGGACGGCACAGGCAGCACCGACCCCGATGGCACGATTGAGAGCTATGACTGGCAGATTGGCGGTGTCAGCATCGCCACAGGTGTAAATCCGACCGTATCGCTTGATGTCGGCGTACATGAAATCACACTGATCGTCACCGACGATGAAGGTGCGACAGATGATGACACCGTGACCATCACAGTGCAGGCCGCGCCGGACAACCTGTCTCCAATAGCCGATGCTGGCCCTGACCAGACACTCACTGATGTCGATAACGACGGGGTGGAAAGTGTCACGCTGGACGGCACAGGCAGCACCGACCCGGACGGCACGATTGAGAGCTATGAATGGCGTGAGGGCGAAACACTGCTCTCCACCGAGGCCAGCCCCACACTGGACTTCACTGTGGGTGTTCATGTGGTGACATTGACTGTCACCGATAATGAGGGTGCGACAGATGACGACACTGTGACCATCACAGTGGAAGCGCCGTTTACCACCTTCGTCGTCAACAGTGTCAATGACCCTGGCGATGGCACCTGTGATGAAACTGAGTGTACGCTGCGCGAGGCGATCAACGCGGCCAATGGCAGCGCAGGCTCACTCCCGGATGTGATTGAGTTCGATATTGAGGGCACAGCGCCCTTCACCATCGCGCTCAGCAGCAGCCTGCCGATTATCATCAACGCTGTCGTGATTGATGGTACGTCACAGCCCGGCTATGTCGATACGCCTGTGATCGTGCTGGATGGCAGCGGCATTGTAGGCTTTGCTAACGGCCTGCTGCTGCGCAGTGGCGGTCATACGGTGCGCGGCCTGTCTATCGTCAACTTTGCCGAAGCGGCAGGTATCCGCATCGAGGAAGCTGGTAACAGCATCATCGAAGGCAACTATCTGGGTATCACCCCGGCGGGCATCGCCGCACCCAACCGTTACGGTCTGAACATCGACTCGCCCAATAACACCATCGGCGGCACGACCGCAGGCGCGGCCAATATCATCTCTGGCAACAGCGATTATGGTGTGGTGCTGTTCGGCGACGGCGCAACAGGCAACACGGTGCAGGGCAACTATATCGGCACCGACGCAGTAGGGATGATCGCTGTGCCTAATAACGCGGGCGGTGTGGTCATTGATGCGAACAACAACACCCTCGGCGGTACTGAGGCAGGTGAAGGCAATCTGATCTCCGGCAATAACGTGGCCGGGGTTATCATCAACAGCGACAGCCGCACCAACAATCGCCTGCATGGCAACTTCATCGGCACCGACGCGACAGGCACGAGTGCGCTGGCGAATAACGGCCCAGGCGTAGGCGTGGGGGCTAACGACAACTTCATCGGCGGCACCAACGCAGGCGAAGGCAACATCATTCGCTTTAACACCAGCGATGGCGTGGTAGTCTATGCCGGCAGCGGCAACCGTATCCTGGGCAACAGCATCAGCGATAATGGCGCGCTTGGCATTGACCTGGACACGACAGGCACAGGCAACGGTGACGGCGTGACCCCCAACGATCCGGGCGATTCCGACAGCGGCCCCAACGGCCTGCAAAACTATCCTGAGCTGGAAAGCGCGGTCATCGAAACTGATGGCACCGTGATCTTCGGGGTGTTGCTGGGCACACCAGATACGGAATACCGTATCGAGTTCTTCACGAATGACACCTGCGACAGCAGCGGGCACGGCGAAGGCCAGACCTTCATCGGCTTTACCACCACCACGACGGATGGCACGGGCAACGGCTCAGTCATCGGTACACTGGATGTGATTGTAAATGAAAGCGATTTCATCACCGCCACCGCCACCGATGCCAGCGGCAATACTTCGGAATTCTCCGAGTGTATCGTCGCCTCGTCCAATATCCGGCCCGTTGCCGATGCAGGCCCTGACCAGACGGTGGAGGACACCGATAACGATGGCGTGGAAGAGGTGACACTCGACGGCAGCGCCAGCACTGACCCGGATGGCATCATCGTCAACGCCATCTGGTACAACGAAGCAAATGAGGAAATTGCCACAGGCAGCCTGACCCCCACTGTGACCCTTCCGGTAGGGGTGAACGTGCTGCGGCTGCGCGTGATTGACGACTTTGGCTCGGAAGACGAGGACACAGTGACCATCACCGTGACTTCGCCGCCGCCCACGACCTATATCGTCAACAGCACGGAAGACCCCGGCGATGGCACCTGTGACGAAACCGAATGTACGCTGCGCGAGGCCATCAATGCCGCCAACGCGACCTTCGGGCCAGACATCATCGACTTCAATATCGAGGGGGACGTGCCGTTCACTATCCAGCCTGCTTCGCCGCTGCCCACCATCACCAGCCCGGTGACGATTGACGGCACCTCGCAGCCCGGCTACGTGGATGCGCCGCTTGTGGAGTTGGATGGCACGAATGTCGCTGGTGAAGGTCTGGTAGTCTCTACAAATGACAGCATCATTCGTGGGTTGGTCATTAATCGGTTCTCTGGCGCTGGTATTTTGCTACAAGGAACTGGCAATACTTTAGAACAGAACTACATCGGAACAGATGTAACTGGAGCCAGTGCTGCTGGTAACGAATTCGGTGTGGCTGGGGAAGGTGACTCCAACCTCATCCGTAATAACCTGATTTCCGGCAACCTGAACAGCGGTATTCTCCTGATCACAGGGGAAGGCAACATTATTCAAGGGAATCTGATTGGAGCAAATGCGACGGGTGATGCTGCTTTGGGTAACGGCAGCGGGGATGTCCAGCCTGGCTTCGATTCAGGGGTTACACTGCAAGCACCTGGCACAATTATTGGCGGCAATACTCCAGAAACGCGCAACTTGATCTCCGGCAACCTGGGTTATGGCATAGCAATTAATGCGGATGATGTCATTGTTCAGGGTAATTACATCGGTACAGATGTGACCGGTACGGTAGGAATTGCCAATGGAGTTGGGGTCCTAGTATTCGATGAAAGCGAAAATACACTCATCGGTGGTACGGATGCTCAAGCCAGCAATATCATCGCCTTCAACACCAACGAGGGTATCCTTGTCGCGGGCGATGTCACCGGAACTTCCATCCTGCGGAACAGCATCTTCGACAACGGCGGCCTGGGTATTGACCTGGGTGGCGACGGCGTGACCCCCAACGACGCGGGCGACGCGGACACCGGGGCGAACAACCTGCAAAACTTCCCAGTGCTGACCAGCGCCACCGCCACAGCGACCACCCTCAACATCGAAGGTACGCTCAACAGCACGGCGGATACAACCTTCCGCATCGAGTTCTTCGAGAATGACGCCTGTGACAGCAGCGGGCATGGCGAAGGCCAGCAGCTCCTCGGCTTTGTGGAAGTCACCACCGATGGCGACGGCAACGCAGCCTTTGACGAAACACTGACGGTCACGATTGCGCTGGGGCAGTTCATCACCGCCACCGCCACCAACCTGACCACTAACGACACGTCCGAGTTCTCGGCCTGTGTGGAAACGGCGGAAAGCAATCTCCCTGGCACACCGACTGATCTGGTTGCAACGGCAGCTTCGCCCACTTCCATTGATCTTACATGGACGGACAATGCTACCGACGAGACTGGTTACAGCATCGAGCGATCTGCCGATGGTGTAGCGGACTGGGTGGAAGTGGGCACGGTCGAAGCCGATCAAACCACGTTCACCGATACCGGGCTGACCTGTGAGACTGAGTACTTCTACCGTGTCGCGGCGGTGCGTGATGAGGTGTCCTCGGACTACTCCAACATCGACAGCGCCACGACTCTCTCCTGTGCTGATCTCCCTGCCGCACCGACTGATCTGGTGGCAACTGCCGTTTCGCCGACCTCGATTGATCTCACATGGACGGACAACGCCACCGACGAGACTGGCTACAGCATCGAGCGGTCTGCCGATGGCGTGACCGACTGGGTGGAAGCGGGCACGGTCGAAGCCGATCAAACCACGTTCACCGACACCGGGCTGACCTGTGAGACCGAGTACTTCTACCGGGTCGCGGCGGTGCGTGATGACGTGACTTCGGACTACTCCAACACCGACAGCGCCACGACCCTCTCCTGCTCTGATGTCCCCGCCGCGCCGACTGATCTGGTGGCTCGCGGTGCGTCCTCCACTTCGACTGAACTCGAATGGACGGACAATGCTACCGACGAGACTGGTTACAGCATCGAGCGGTCTGCCGATGGCGTGGCCGATTGGGTTGAAGTCGGTACGACAGGCGCGGATGAAACCACGTTCACCGATACCGGGCTGACCTGTGAGACCGAGTATTTCTACCGGGTGGCCGCTGTCCGTGATGAGACGACTTCAGACTACTCCAACATCGACAGCGCCACGACCTTCTCCTGCGTGGAGATTATCCTGCGTGGCCCGCGTGACGAAGTCTTTGTCACCAACCGCCGGCCTAACTTCACCTGGCGGCGTAATACTCAGGCAGAGCGCTATCGCTTCGAGCTGGCAACAGATCGTGACTTCACCGATGTGGTGCGCTCACTGGAAACCGCCAACAATCGCAAGGTCAGCTACAAGCCGGCCCGCAACGAAGCGCTGGACTTTGGCATCTACTACTGGCGTGTGATGGTAGACACCGGCACCGGCACTTTCCTGCCTGCCAGCGAAGTCCGCCAGATCACGATCACACAGAGGCCGCCCAGAGCACCCAAACTCAGCGAGCCGCGTAACAACACACGCACGAATGATGCTACGCCGACTCTGATGTGGCAGTCAGTGACGGGTGACGGCGGCCCATTCACCTATCAGATCCAGATCGCTACCCGTGCGAACTTCCGTGATCTGGTACGGGAAGAAACGGTGGATGCACTGGAATTCACCCCGGATACTGAACTGGACGATGGTCGATACTTCTGGCGAGTACGTGCACTCAACGCGCTGGGTGTGCCGGGCAAATGGAGCGCCAAGCGCAGCTTCACGGTGGACACTGTACCGCCGGGAGTGCCCGTGCTGCGCGCCCCTGCCGATGGCAGCAGCAGCCGCAATACCCGCCCGTCCTTCCGCTGGCGCAGTGTGCAGTCCGCCAATTTCTATCGGCTTGAGGTCAATAATGTGAATGACTTCAGCGACCCGAACACGCTTGTGCTTGTGCAGGAACGGCGACAGCTCTCTTATCGCCCGCCCGCCAACGCAGCGCTGACACCGGGCACCTACTTCTGGCGTGTCCAGGCACGCGATGCCGCCGGGAACTGGGGCGAGTTCAGCGAATCGTTCAGTTTAACGATCAATCCGTAAGCTTATAACATCACGGGGCGTAATCCATACGCCCCGTTCAGCCACTGATTTCATCTAAACGCAGAGGGGCAGGTTTCAAAACCTGCCCCTCTGCTATTCATGAGACTTTGTACGACCCACCGGGATCAAGCACAATGGGCTGCGCATCGGTTTCACTGTTAACCCGGTTCGCCCACCCTGCCACATCAATCATAATGGGCGGAAAAGTGTTGTAATGCATGGGCACAACCCAGCGCGGGCGCACCAGCCGGATCGCATCCAGCGAGTCCTCCGGCCCCATGGTGAAGTTATCCCCCACAGGCAGGAAGGCCATATCTATTCCCATATCGCCAATCAGCCTCATGTCGGAAAACAGGGCCGTATCTCCTGCGAAATAGATGCGAAAGCCATTAGGTAGCGTAAACACAAAGCCGTTTGGGTCGCCGCCATAGGTGCCATCCGGGAAGGAGGAGCTGTGAAAGGCGATTGTCTGCTTGGCATGAACAAAGCCGTGATTCCAGCCGCCGCCTGTGTTCTGCGCGTGGCTATGGTCAATTCCCTGCTTCCCTGCCCAGGTGACGATCTCGTGATTGGAGACGAGCTTCGCCCCGGTACGTTGGGCAATCGCAATCGTATCACCCAGATGATCGCCGTGGGCATGCGTCAGGAAAATGATCTCCGGGTCCAGTTCATCTGGTGTGGCCGCTGCCAGCGGGTTATCATTCAGGAAAGGGTCAAGCAGCACTTGATGCCCATCAATTTCAAACAGGAAGGCAGAATGCCCTAGCCAGGTATAAGAAAACGCCATACAAAAGCTCCTCTCTTAATCATTGATCATCAGAGCAGGGTTAATGCCCTGGCGCAAATATCTGCTTTGTCAGAGTGATGGCTGTACCAGCGGCAGCGTAAGTGTGAAGGTGGCTCCCTGCTGTAGCCCAGGGCTGCTGGCCCAGATACGCCCGCCGTGCGCTTTCACCAGCGCTCTGGCGATACTCAGGCCAATACCCAACCCACTGTACCGCCGCGTCATATGATCTTCGGCCTGGTAAAATTCCTCGAATACCCGCTCAAGCTGTGCCTCACTGAGACCGATACCATTGTCCGTTACCGATACCCATACTTCTTCTGTGCCACGCACCTCGGTCTGCATGATGATCTGCCCACCGTCCGGGGTGAAGCGCAGCGCGTTGTTCAGCACATTAGTCAGCGCCATCGCCGCGCGGATCGGGTCTACATCCACCAGCACATCTGCTTCAGGAAGCTGCACATCCACATGATGCCCCTTCGCTTCGCTTAAAGTCAGCATATCATTTTGCACCTCTGTAAGCAAATCACGCAGCGAGACAGCCTCTCGCTGTAAATCTGCTTCGCCCTGCTTCAGATAGCGCAGATTGGTCATGTCTTCGATAATGCGCCGCAGCTGCAGCGCACTGTTGACAACTTTAGTTGCCTGTTCCCGGGTGGTCTGATCGTTGTTTTGCTGCAAATAGCTGGAATAACCCAGTATCACCCCCAGTGGTGTCCGTAGTTCGTGAGAGGCAATGGCGATAAAATCGTTTTTCAACTTGTCTACTTCACTGAGTTCGGTATTGGCTCTTTGCAGCGCAGTGACAAGCTGGGCAGATTCAATTGCCACTGCCGCCAGTGCCGCCAGAGTGGACAAATAATACTGGTCATCGTCATCCCACGGAAGCTGGCGCTTGTTCAGCACTTCCAGCACACCAATGGGTTTCTGGCGCACATTCATTGGCACCCCGATAATTGAGCGTGTCTCGAAATCGGTGCTTTCGTCTGTTTTGCTGTAATGACGAGGGTCAGCATCCACGTTATCAACCTGGACAATGCGCTGTTCGCGCATGACCATTCCCGCGATGCTGCCCTCAAGAGGAACAGGCTGGTTGAGTAGATTGAGCGCGGCGGTGCTGGTCGTCGTGGCGGCGAAATACAGCTCGCGTGCCATCGGATTCCACAGCAGCACCGAAGCAGCTTCGGAGTCTGTCACTTCGGCAGCCGCATCCATTAAGTAAGCCAGCAACAAATCCAGATCCAAAGTCGCGTTGAGCACCATACCGATCTCGGCCAGCCGTGATAGTATTTCCACCTTGCGTGTAAGTTTTTCCACTTGCGTCTGCATCATGTGATGATCCCGCTTACTCTCCCAATCCTTTATAAGTGTAACATCAATGCTTGTGGAGAGCGCTCCTCAACCATTAAATTTTCTCCCAGTAGATTAGTTTATTGAATAGTCGTAGTAGTAGAGCCTGTTCAAATGTCGAAAACTCTGTAATGAATTTTGTCATGTGGGATTTATATCCCAAGCCCGTTTTTAAGCCGTATCACATAACACAAACTATATCCCTGACGGGTGGGTTAAGTGGGAAAAAAGTTATGCACAGGCCCCTGTGCATAAGTCGGCAAAGTTATGCACAGTTTCGACAGCGATAAATTCCAACCTGTCTATAACTCTGCCTGCCATGCATATTTGGGTAATGTTTTAGACAGTTATGAACAGGTGGGGATAAGTTTTGAACAGGTTATGAACAGGTTAACCTGGGATATGTCTAAAACTTCTGTGATAAAAACAGGTTATCCCAAAAGGGAATGCCACATATCCCAGGCATATTTGGGAAATATCGCACAGGAAGATTAAGGTTTGGGATATAGGGCTGAGCTGGAATGATTCTCGGTCAATATTTCCCCGGCTGACCTTGCTACGCTGCGACCCGTGCCCCTGTTTCTGCGTAATAGATCATATAATCTGAAACATAGGAGATGATAT
>JBGSXK010000071.1:0-9234 GCA_041751455.1 Anaerolineae bacterium | reverse complement strand
AGCCTGCCCTCGGCCATAGTCTGTTGAATTTCGCGGGCCAGATCATCCTCACGCGTTTTCATCGCCCGGAACAGATCACCCGTAGACACATGCGGGATACCGTACTGCTTCTGGATAAAACCCGCCTGGACACCCTTGCCTGCGCCCTGCGGCCCGATCAAAACCACATATAAACCCATTGAAACAATCCTGTCCCGTGCCCCAGACACATCCCCTCTCCACAAGATAGAGAGGGGTAAGGGGTAAAGCCAATTTTAGCGCATGAAGCCTTCGTAATTGCGCATCACTAACTGTGCTTCAAGCTGGCGCAGCGTGTCAATCACCACACCCACCACGATGATAAGGCCAGAGCCGGACAGGACGCTGGCGGCATTCAACTGGTTGCCACCCGCGATGAATTCTGTCGGGAAAAGCAGTCGGTTGAGCAGGTCTACCAGGCCGGGTGTGACGGCGATGATACCCAGAAACAACGCGCCGACCAGCGTAATGCGGCGCGAGACACGCACAATGTATTCATGAGTACGCTTACCGGGACGAATGCCAGGGATAAAACCGCCCTGCCGCTGAAGATTCTCGGCCAGATTCTGGTTGGTAATCATCGTTTCGGCATAGAAGAATGTGAAGCCCACCGTCAGCAGGAAGAACGTGCCCCAATAGGCTAGCCCCTGCTGCTGGCCAAAGGTCTGAGTGATAGAATCCCCCAGGCCACCGGGCGGGAACAGGCTGGCGATGATGGCCGGGAAGGCGGTAATCGCCTGCGCAAAGATCAGCGGGATCATGCCTACCGGGTTCACACGCAGAGGGATATGGCTGGCCGCGCCGCCATACTGCTTGCGCCCGCGCACCCGCTTGCCATACTGCACCGGTATACGCCTCACCCCTTCCTGAATGATCACAATGACGATGACACTCACCAGCGTGATCAGCACAAAGAGCATGAGGTTGTAAATTGGCTGGGTGGAGTTCGCCACCAGATTGCCCAGGTTACTGGGCGCAGAAGCCACGATACCCGCGAAAATGATGATCGACAAACCGTTGCCGATACCCTGCTCGGTAATAAGATCGCCCAACCAGATGGCAAACATCGTCCCGGCGGTCATGGTGGTAATGACCGTGATGGTCACCAACGGGTCGGCACCAAAGCCACGAATAAGCTCCTGTCCAGGAACATACGAGCTGAAAATAGCAATCTGGCTGATCGCCTGGAGGATTGCCATTGGAATTGCCAGATAGTAAGTGTAGCGCTGTATTTTCTCCTGACCGCCCGGCTCCCGCTGGATTGCTTCCAGTTGGGGAATGATGGGAACGAGCAGTTGGAAGATAATGGACGCGGTAATGTAAGGGTACACGCCCATAGCGATCACGCTGAAATTAGCAACCGCCCCGCCCGAAAGGAGGTTTAACACACCGACCAGCCCGCCCGCCTGCCCTTCCAGAATCTGGGTCAGTACCGAGCGATCCACACCAATCACGGGGACATGCGCCGCAAACTGATAAATCACCAGGATAAGGCCGGTGAACAGCAGTTTGTTGCGCAGGTCGGGTAAACGCCACGCATTGCGAAGTGCATCAAGTGTTTGCATAACGATAATCCTAATAGAGCCTGAAGTGAACGTCCTGCCGCTAAAACGATAGACCGGGCGTTAACCCGGCTATCTTTTATTCGCCATAGAGTTCGGCCAGCCTGTCTTTCGTAAGCAGCTTCACCGTCGCATGTGCGCCTGTCAGCCTGAGTTCCAGCCTGTCTATAGTACCGCCCGCCGCCTCGATTTTCTGCTGCGCGCTTTTGGTAAAGCGATGGGCCTTGATGGTGAGCTTCTTGCTCAGCTCGCCATTCCCCAGGATTACTACCGGGCGGTCTGCCTCACGCACCAGCCCCATCTCGGCCAGCAGCACCGGGGTGACTTCCGTACCGTTTTCCAGGTCGTTCAGGCTTTCCAGCTTCACTTCCTGGTATTCAATGCGGAAGATATTGGTAAAACCACGCTTGAACGGCAGACGACGTACCAACGGGAGCTGACCACCCTCAAAATAAGGGCCTTTGCCACCACCTGCACGCGCGCCCTGGCCTTTTGTACCACGCCCAGCGGTCTTACCCTGCCCGGCGGCGATACCACGACCGACGCGGTTGCGCTTCTTCTTAGAACCCTCAGCGGGTTTCAGATCATGTAACTTCATTAGGCTTCCACCTCTTCCACCTGCACCAGATGGCGGATTTTGTAAATCATTCCGCGAATGGCGGGGGTGTCTTTATGCGTGACTGTGGCATTCAGCTTACGCAGCCCCAGCGACAACGCAGTATCTTTCTGATCTTTTTTATAACCGATGGAACTCTTCACCAGGGTGATGCGCAGCATTTTGTCACTCATTGCTGTCGGCCTCCACCGGGGCCTCTGCCGGCTGTATAATCTCGGCATTATCACGTTTGCGCTCCCAGAAGGGACGCACGGTATTAATTGGCTTACCACGCATGGAGGCCATTTCCTCCGGGCTGCGCAGCATGTCCAGCGCTGCAATCGTCGCCATCGCCACGTTCAGCAGGTTAGGGCTGCCCTGGCTTTTGGTCAGGATGTCACGCACGCCTGCCGCTTCCAGCACCGCACGCACACCACCCCCGGCGATAACCCCTGTACCGGGCGAAGCTGGCTTCAGCATCACCACCGCGCCGCCATACTTGGCAGTCACAGAGTGAGGAATCGTCGTCCCGGAAAGCACCACTTTTTTCATGTTCTTGCGGGCGCGGTCTGCGCCTTTACGGATGCTGTCCGGCACGCCACGTGCCTTACCCACACCCACACCTACGCGGCCATGATTATCGCCCACGATCACCACCGTGCGGAAGGCAAAGCGGCGGCCACCCTGGATGACCTTTGCCACGCGCGTAATATTCACTACGCGCTCATCAAGCTCTTCGCGCTCCTCGTCACGGTCACGCCGTTCCCGTCGTCTTTCGCTCATTGTCTGCTCCAAACCCTAAAATTCTAAACCGGCTTCACGAGCGCCTTCAGCGACAGCCGCCACCCGGCCATGATAACGATAACCGCCCCGGTCAAAGACGACTTTTTCAATACCGGCCTGCTTTGCCCGCTCACCCAGCGTTTTACCTACCAGGCGTGCCGCATCAACTTTGCTTTTGCCATCCAGCAGCGTGGCGATCTCTTTGTCGATGCTCGAAGCAGATACGATTGTCTTACCCGCTTCGTCATCAATCACCTGCGCATAGATGTTGGTCAGGCTGCGATAGATATTAAGGCGGGGGCGCTGCGACGTACCACTGATCTTCGCGCGTGCCCGGGTTTGACGTGTTTTCCGGGCGAGATATTTCTTCTTGTTTCTATCCATGTCTCGTCACGGCCAGGCTGCATTGTCGCAACCGCCGATCACTCCTTTCAAAGCTTACTTACCAGTCTTGCCCGCTTTACGGCGGACGCGCTCGTCAGAATACCGTACACCCTTGCCCTTATAAGGCTCCGGTGGGCGCAGCTTGCGCACATCAGCCGCCACCTGGCCGACCACCTGCTTGTCTATCCCCCTGATGTGAATGACGCGCCCGCGATCTTCCAGCTCAAAGCTGATGCCGTCGGGGGGAGAAACCACGATCTCGTGCGAGTAGCCCAGCTTCATCACCAGGTCCTGCCCGCGCAGCTCGCTGCCATACCCCACGCCCTCAACCATCAGCGTCTTCTGGAAGCCCTCGGAAACACCCTGCACCATATTGGCGATCAGCGCACGAGTCAGACCATGCAGGGCACGGTTCTGGCGCTCGTCGTTAGGCCGCACGATCAGGAGCTGTCCATCTTCTTGCTTCACTGCCATCGCCGGGTGCACAACCTGCTTCAGCTCGCCCCGCGGCCCATTGACTACCACTTCCTGTTCGTTTAAGGTGATGTTGACCTTATCCGGCACGGGAATGGGTTTCTTACCAATACGTGACATCAGTGCCCTCCTTTACCAGACGTAGCACAGAACCTCACCGCCAACACGCTGGCGACGGGCCTGTTGTGCCGTCATCACGCCTTTTGGCGTGGTCACAATGGCGATACCAATCCCGCTCATGACGCGGGGTAGATCGCGCGAACCACTGTAAATGCGCCGTCCGGGCTTGCTGATGCGCTCCAGCTTGGTAATGACGGGGCGGCGGTTGCGCCGTGCGCCATAATACTTCAGCTTAATAGAGATCATCGGCACCGGGGTCTGGTCACCCACAGTGTAATCTTCGATGTAGCCTTCTTCTTTAAGGATGCGAGCGATCTCCACCTTGATTGTGGAGCGCGGCACATCAACTTCAGGCTGACCCCGCCATCAGCGCGTTGCGGACGCGGGTTAACATATCTGCAATTGGATCGTTGACCATTGATGCGCTCTCCTACCAGCTTGACTTGACCACGCCAGGGATTTTGCCCTGCAACGCCATTTCACGGAAATGAATGCGGCACAGGCCAAATTTGCGGATATAAGCCCGCGGCCTGCCGCAAATTTTGCCCGAATTCGGGTCAACGAACTGGCAGCGATTACGCACCTGAACCTGATATTTCCGCCGGCCTTCGCGGGCGGTCATGGATTTTTTTGCCATACCGTTTACTTCCCTGTTTAGCTCTCTCGGAAAGGCATTCCCAGCAGCCTGAGCAGGCGGCGACCTTCCTCATCGGTTTTCGCGGTGGTGACGACGGTAATTTCCATGCCACGCACCTTATCAATCTTGTCGTACTGAATCTCCGGGAACATCAGTTGCTCCCGCAGGCCAACGGTGTAGTTACCACGCCCGTCAAAAGTGTCGGGCGAGACACCGCGAAAGTCGCGCACACGGGGCAAACCAATATTGATAAACCGATCCAGCAGCGCCCACATACGCTCGCCGCGCAGCGTGACCTTTGCGCCAATCGCGCGGCCTTCACGCAGCTTAAAGGCGGCAATACTCTTACGTGCCTTCGTAATCACAGGCTGTTGGCCCGTGATCGTGCGCAGGTCTTCCACCGCGCCATCGAGCACCTTCGGATTATCCATTGCCTCGCCCAGGCCGATATTAATCACGACCTTTTCGACACGCGGCACTTCCATAAGGTTTTTGTAACCAAATTCCTGCATTAACTGCGGAACTACATCATCCCGGTAACGGGTTTGCATCACTGGTGTTGCCATGGTTCTCTACCTCGCTCCCGGCCTATTCTATATCCGCGCTGCACTGGCGGCATACACGTACTTTCATGCCGTCATCGCGCACACGGTAGCCGACACGCGCCGCTTTGCCACAGGCCTTGCACACCACCATGACATTGGAGAGGTGAATTGCCCCCTCGAACTCCACGATCTGCGCCCGCACCTGCTGGCGGCCTGCCTGCCGCGCCTTCTGGTGTTTCTTGAGGACGTTGACCCCCTCTACCACCACGCGGTCTGCTTTGGGATACACCGCGACCACCTCGCCGCGCTCACCCTTATCTTTTCCGGCGATGATCTCGACAGTATCGCCCTTTTTCACGCGCTGCATCTTACTTCCTCCACCCGCTCACAGAGTTTCCGGTGCGAGCGAAACAATCTTCATAAAGCCTTTGTCGCGCAGCTCACGCGCCACTGGCCCGAACACGCGGGTCCCGCGCGGGTTGGTCAGGTCTTCGGCCAGAATGACAGCGGCATTATCATCAAACTTGATGTACGAGCCGTCTGCCCGGCGGTATTCCTTCGCAGTACGCACAATCACTGCGCGCACCACTTCACTCTTCTTGACATTACCATCGCTCGTGGCGGCCTTCACGGTGGCGACGACAATGTCGCCCACGCGCCCATAACGCCGCCGCGAACCCCCCAGCACACGGATCACCAGCAGCTCACGCGCGCCAGTGTTATCCGCCACAGTCAGTCGGGATTCGGTTTGAATCATTCCTGTTCCTCCTGGCTGTCTGGCTCCGCCAGGCTGACCTCAGCGGCAATCGGCTGCAAGACACGGTTGCCCACATCCTGAAGCACTTCTTCCACGACCCAGCGCTTGCTTTTGCTCAGCGGCTTGCTCTCCACCACCCGCACCAGCGAACCTTCTTTAATCAGATTGGTTTCGTCATGGGCATAGATTTTTTTGGTGGTGCGCACCACTTTTTTATAGATACGGTGCTGTTTGCTGATCTCAATGGCGACTACGACGGTTTTATCCATCTTGTCGCTCACTACGCGGCCAATAAGCCGTCTCCGTTTGTTCGCCATGATTACTTTTCCTTGCTCACCCGCTGCGCTGCCAGTTCGCGCTCGCGCAGGACAGTCTTCAGCCGGGCAATATCCCGCTTAAGGCCTTTAATGACATTGGTGTTCTCCAGCGAACCGGAAGCCTCGTCGAGCCGCTTATAGAACATATCCTGCTTGACATCCTCGATTTTGTTGAGGAGCTGCTCATCGCTCATTTCACGAATTTCACTTGCGTTCATCAGCTCACCTCCTGACCGGAGATCGCGTCAATGCGCTTGAGAAATTTGGTTTTGCAAGGCAGTTTATAAGAGGCCAGACGCAGCGCTTCGCGCGCTTCGTCTTCGGTGATCCCGCCCATCTCGAACAGGACACGCCCCGGCTTAATCACCGCGACCCACTTTTCCACCGAGCCTTTACCCTTGCCCATACGGGTTTCTGCTGCTTTTTGCGTCACGGGTTTATCCGGGAACACTCGAATCCAGATTTTCCCACGACGCTTGATGTAGCGCACCATTGTACGACGGGCGGCTTCAATCTGGCGGCTGGTGAGCCATACTGGCTCGGTCGCCTGGAGGCCAAACTCGCCAAACTGCACTTCTGCACCACGCGCAGCCCGGCCCTTCATGCGCCCGCGACTCTGTTTACGCCATTTCACACGTTTCGGCATTAACATAACTCAATACTCCTTCAACCCGCCCCGCTAGGCGTTTGCATTATCCGGGAGCGGTTCGGCAGATGGCAGTTCCAGGCGCAGGATCTCACCTTTGTAAATCCACACCTTGATGCCGATACGACCAAAAGTCGTCAGCGCTTCGGCGGTGCCATAATCGACATTGGCGCGCAGGGTATTACGCGGAATACGTCCCTCGCTCTGCCACTCGCGCCGTGCCATGTCTGCGCCAGCCAAACGGCCACTGACCTCAATACGAATGCCCTGCGCACCCTGGCGCATGGCCTGACCGACCGCGCGCTTGATGGCGCGGCTGTGGCCGATACGCCGCTCAAGCTGCCCGGCAATGCCCTGAGCAACCAGCGTGGGATCAAGATCAGGCTTGTCAATCTCCGTCACTTCCACCCGCACTTTCTTGCCGCCTGTCAGCTTTTCCAGGTCGGTACGAAGCTGCTTGACAGCCTCGCCCTTACGACCGATCAGAATACCCGGACGCGACGTGTGGATGTTGACAAGAAGCTGGTTGGGGTAACGCTCAATCTCAACCCGCGACACCCCCGCACGCTCGCCTTCTTTTCTGATGAAACGCCGGATGGCAAAATCCTCTTGCAGCAATTCGGCGTAGCGCCCGCCTTCAGCATACCAACGGGCATCCCAGTCGCGGTTGATCTTCAAACGATACCCAATAGGGTGAACCTTACGACCCATAAACTTATTTCCCTTCCCGCTCGGCCAGGATGACTGTGAGATGCGAAGTGCGTCTCACACGCGGTTTGTAACGCCCGCGCGCCCCGGCCTTCATGCGCTTGAGCGATGGCCCTTCGTCGGCGTGAATGGTCGCCACGTACAGGTCACCACGGTTCAGATCGAAATTATTCTCCGCGTTTGCCACCGCCGAAGCCAAAGTCTTGCCGACAATCTGCGCGCCCTTCTGTGGCATAAATTGCAGGGTAGTAAGCGCCTGCTCTGCACCCATGCCGCGCACTTTGTCGCAGACAAGGCGTAGTTTCTGGGCGGAGATTGAAACGTGTTTGGTCAAAGCTCGCACTTCCATCAGCCCACTCCCTACCTTTTCTTCTTCTCGACCAGATGGCCGCGATAGGTGCGTGTCGGTGCGAACTCGCCCAGCTTGTGCCCAACCATGTTCTCGGTGATGAGCAGCGGCACATGCCGGCGGCCATCATGCACGGCGACGGTGTGCCCTACCATTTGCGGGAAGATGGTGCTTGCCCGGCTCCAGGTACGAATCACTGCCCCACGCTTGTTTTGTTCGTTCAGCTTCTCAACTTTCTTGAGCAGCTTGGGGTCTATAAATGGCCCCTTCTTCAATGAACGTGACATCGTTTTGTTTCCTCTACTCTTACCGCCGCTTGCCGCGCCGCCGGACGATAAACTTATCAGTGCGCCGGTTGGTACGGGTGCGCTTACCCAGGGCAGGCTTACCCCAGGGGGTCTTTGGCCCTGGCATACCGATGGGGGAACGACCTTCACCACCGCCATGTGGGTGGCTGGACGGGTCCATCGCGCTGCCGCGTACTGTAGGCCGCCAGCCCATCCAGCGCTTGCGTCCGGCTTTACCCAGCTTAATATTGCCATGATCGGTATTACCCACCTGTCCGATAGTCGCCATGCAGCGCTCGTGGATCAGGCGGACTTCACCGCTGGGCAAACGCACCTGGGCGTAAATGCCTTCTTTCGCCAGCAGTTGGGCCGAGACCCCTGCCGCACGTGCCAGCTGCCCACCCCGCCCCGGCAGCAGTTCAATGTTATGAATCTGCGTCCCTACGGGAATATCGCTAATGGGCACCGAGTCGCCTGGCCGCAGATTGGTATTCTCTGCGCCATTGCCGACTTTATCGCCCACCCGCAGCCCCAGCGGCGCAATGATGTAGCGCTTTTCGCCATCGGTGTATTGCAGCAGAGCAATCCGGGCTGAGCGGTTAGGGTCATACTCTACCGAGACAACCTCCGCCAAGCAGTCGAACTTATTCCGTCTAAAATCAATAATCCGGTAGCGCCGTCTGTGGCCGCCGCCGCGATGCCGCACCGTAATGCGACCCGTGTTGTTACGTCCACCCTTCTTGCGCAGCGGTTCGGTCAGTGAGCGTTCCGGGCGCGAGCGGGTGATTTCCTCAAAACTGTGGCCTGTCATGCCCCGGCGGCCTGCCGAGGTCGGCTTGTAAACTTTAACCGGCATCTTGTTTTACCTTCAACTACGGGTTAAACAACTCGATTTTGTCGCCATCCACCAGTGTAACGACGGCTTTCTTCCACTGCTTTGAGCGCAGATACCAATTGCGCCCGCGCCGTCCACGTTTGGCAGGCATCACCATCGTGTTAACCTTCATCACCTTAACGTCAAAGATGACTTCAATCGCCTCTTTGATCTGAAT
>JBGSXK010000070.1:0-2766 GCA_041751455.1 Anaerolineae bacterium | reverse complement strand
CAACTTTATGCCCCGGCGAAGGGCACACCTTTACTCTTGCCTGATAGCGGAACAATTTTATAAACCACTATTAATATATTAGATAATATTTAGTATCTTTTTATCTACGTTTGACCCATCTAAAACTCCTTCCAGTAACCCATCTGAATAATGTAATTTATCTGATAATTAAAGGGGTAAGCATTGCCTCATCTAGAAATCGACTCCGTTTGCCGAGTTTATTGAAAGGACAAGAACAATGGCGCAGTCAAAAGCCGATACTGCAAGCCAGGCTTCACTTCAATCCGACAACGTGAGTGTGCCACATGAGGAGGGCATTCATGTCGTCCGATCCATTACTGTGGATCGTCCAGTTGAGGAACTTTATCGATTCTGGCATACGCCAACCTATATGCCAACCGTTTTTAAGAATGTCGAGTCAGTGGATGTTATAGGTGATAACCGCTTGCGTTGGGTTATTAAACTTCCCACCGATCAGAAAGTGGAATTACAGGTTGAAGTCTATACCGATGTGCTAAACGAGGTGATTTCCTGGCGCTCGCTTCCAGCATCAGAAATGCAAATGGCCGCCTCAGTTCGCTTTCGCCCTGCACCCCCAAATCGGGGGACAGAGGTACAGCTTACCCTTGAGTTTGTGCCGCCGGGTGGTGCGCTGAGTAAAGCATTTCTCCGGCTGTTTGAGGAAGCACCACAGCAATATGTGGGACAATTTTTACGCGAATTCAAGCAAGTTATGGAAACTGGTGAAAAAGCTACGATTGAGGGACAAACCTCCGGTCGTGAAAGTGAAGTAGCACAATGAAAGCAGTTACTTTCCAGAGTACGGGTAATGTAGCAGTTGAGACCGTCCCCGATCCCCGGATTATCAATCCGCGGGACTCCATCATTCAGATTATATCCACCTGTATCTGTGGTTCTGATCTACATATGTACGATGGTTACATCCCTACCATGCGGCAGGGCGATATTCTCGGGCATGAATTTATGGGTATTGTTGTCGAGACAGGAAGCGAAGTCACTAATCTGCAAGTTGGGGATCGTGTCGTCGTGCCATTTGCTATTTCCTGCGGGCAATGTTTCTACTGCAAGCGTGGTGAGTATTCACTTTGTGATAACTCTAACCCTAATGCCGGTGCTGCTGAGGAGATGTATGGTTATTCTCCTGCCGGGTTATTTGGTTACTCAAACCTCTTCGGTGGTTACGCGGGGGGGCAGGCGGAATATGTTCGAGTTCCTTTTTCTGATGTTGGTTGTTTCAAGATTCCTGAAACACTCACAGATGACCAGGCTGTTTTACTGACGGATATTTTCCCAACAGGCTACATGGCTGCTGAAAATTGCGATATTCAACCGGGTGATACAGTTGCGGTCTGGGGCTGTGGCCCGGTGGCGCAATTTGCGATTCGCAGTGCTTACCTCCTGGGTGCTGAACAGGTGATTGCAATTGACCGCCTGCCGGAGCGACTGCAAATGGCGAGGGAGGGCGGCGCAGAAACCCTCAATTACGAGGAAGTTGATGTCATTGATGCACTCAAGGAAATGACGGGCGGGCGTGGCCCAGATTCGGTGATGGATGCTGTTGGTCTGGAGGCTCATGGAACAGGTGTTGGCTATCTGTATGACCGGGTAGCGCAAGCGACACGGATGGAAACTGACCGTCCTACTGTGCTTCGCCAGGTAATTCAGGCATGTCGCAAAGGCGGTAATGTGTCTATCCCAGGAGTCTATGGCGGGATTGTCGATAAAATCCCGATGGGTGCAGCCTTTAACAAGGGGCTAACCCTGAAGATGGGGCAAACGCATGTGCATCGTTATCTCGCTCCGCTTACAGAACACATCCTCCGTGGTGATATTGATCCCTCATTCGTGATTACGCATCGGGTTCCGCTAGACCAGGCACCGGAAATGTACAAAACTTTTCGGGATAAGGAAGACGGTTGTATTAAGGTGGTACTCAAACCATGACTGATGACAGATTAAAAATCGGTTATGCCATCTCCAGCGAAGAACATCATCCTGATGATATTGTTCGCCACGCGCTGCGTGCTGAAGACGTTGGTTTCACCTTTGCGCTCATCTCTGACCATTTTCATCCCTGGATCAGTGAACAAGGACACAGCCCTTTCGTCTGGACCGTTCTTGGTGGAATCGCTCAGAAAACCAAAGCCTTACATATCGGTACAGGTGTAACCTGCCCCATGATTCGTACCCATCCGGCCATCATTGCTCATGCAGCGGCGACAGTTGCCAGCATGATGCCAGGCCGATTCTTTCTGGGCCTGGGAACAGGTGAAAACCTTAACGAGCATATTCTTGGAGATCGCTGGCCTGCTTACAAAGTGCGAGCCGAGATGCTTGAAGAAGCGATTGAAGTTATCCGCCTGCTGTGGCAGGGTGGCTCACAGTCGCACTATGGCAAATACTACACTGTAGAAAATGCTCGCCTGTATACACTGCCAGATTTACTCCCACCTATTATGATTGCTGCGGCAGGGCCTAAATCCGCTGAACTAGCGGGGAAAATTGGTGATGGGCTTATAAATACCGCGCCCGATGAAGAGGTTGTTAAAGCCTTTGAGCAGCAGGGTTTAGCTCAGCGTCCAAAATACGGCAAGCTCACTGTGTGTTGGGCGGAAAGTAAAGCCGAAGCGCGTAAGATTGCACATCAGTATTGGCCAACGGCTGGCTTAAAAGGTGACTTATCCCAGGAACTGCCAACACCAGGGCATTTTGAACGTGCGGCGAAGATGGTTACTGAAGAAGAAG
>JBGSXK010000069.1:0-7648 GCA_041751455.1 Anaerolineae bacterium | reverse complement strand
GTGGACTCGGTGATGGTGAGCCATGTCAAGCTGGCGGCGCTGGACGCGGAGCATCCTTCCACATTATCGGAGAAGGTGGTGGGCGGACTGCTGCGCGGGCAGATCGGTTATGATGGGCTGGTCTGTACGGACTGCATGGAGATGAAGGCGCTCGGCCTGTATTATGGGGTGGGGGAGCGGGCGGTGCGGGCGGCACAGGCCGGAATTGATGTGATTTTCTTCTCGCACACGCGGGTGTACCAGGAAGAAGCCTATAATGCGCTGCTGAACGCGGCGCAGACTGGCGCGCTGCCTATCGAACAGATTGACGCGGCGGTGCGACGTATTGAGGCATTGAAGGCACAGGTTGCTGTTACAGGTGAGCCACAGCTTCAGATCATCCGCGATGCCGATCATCTGGCGGTGATGGCGGAGGCGGCGCGGGCGGGGACGGTGCTGCTGAATGCTGACCCGGCAGTGTATCCGCTGGGAGCAGAGCTGTATGGGCAGAGCGTACTGATCGAGTTTCCATCGTACCTGGACAGCGAAGCGATGGAGGGCGGTGGGTTGAGCAACCTAGCTGGGCTGCTGCGCCAGCGTGCGCCGGAGATTACCTGTATCGCGCTGGAGATGGATGCATCCCAGTCTGATGCTGTAAGCCGGGCTGTGCAGCGGGCCTCTGAAGCGGAGGTGGTGATTCTGGCGACACGGAACGCGCATTTATGGGAAGCGGAATTGCAGATCGCGCGGGAGATTATGGCCGAGGCGCGGCATGTGATTCTGCTGTGTCTGAGCAACCCGTATGATGTGGACGCGCTGCCGGGGGCGGGGACAGTGATCTGCACGTGCGGGGATGCTGCGCCCTCGCTGGCGGCGGCGGTGGGTGCGCTGCTGGGGGATTTCAGGCCGTCAGGGTCGCTGCCGGTGGCGCTGGGGTAACTCACGCACAGGACACAGCGGCTTAGGTATAATTGCGACAAAGAAGAAATTAAAGAGGACAGCAGGATGGACTGGCAGCAGATTCGCGAACATTATCCTCACCAGTGGGTGGTCGCAGAGGCCATTCGTGCGTACACAGAATTCTCTCAGCGCAGGGTTGAAGAATTGGTGGTTGTGGATGCTTTTCAGGATTCCCAGGCGGCCTGGACGCGTTACAAACAGCTTCATCATGAGGACAGAAACCGCGAGTATTACGTGCTGCATACGGATCGAGAGGTGCTGAATATCGGGGTGCTGGATACTTTCGGGCGGGTAGTGAGCGAGTAAATGGCTCCCATCAGAATCGCTCACCATCTGCCTTTTGTATCTGTAGACCTACGCCATAAAGAACAAGTGCTTCAGCTTGAAAATGTCCTGGTCGATACAGGCTCGGCTGCCACGATCTTCAAAACTGAGGATTTAGCAAATATCGGAATCGAGCTTGAACCTGACGATCCTATCCATTACATGGTGGGGGTTGGAGGGCGTGAGATCGTGATTGAAAAACAGATTGATTCTGTGGCGATCGGGCATCTTATTGCAGCACCTTTCACAGTCCAGATGGGGGCACTCGATTATGGCTTTTCAATTGACGGCATTATTGGTCTGGACTTTCTTCTGCATGTAAGGGCGATCATCAACCTTCGGGATCGCGTCATTGATCACTCATGATATCTCTATGCGAGCTTGATATTTTAAGATGACTATGCAAACCGGGCTGGAAGTATTGCGCGAAAGTGGTTATGACGCGCTGAAGGGCAAGCGCGTGGGACTGCTCACCAATCCGAGCGGGGTAGACCGCCAGTTGGTGAGCACGTATGAGATTTTATGGCGCGCGGCGGAGGTCAATCTGGTGGCGCTGTTCGCGCCGGAGCATGGCTTCGCGGGGGCGCTGGCCGAGGGGGAGCAGGTGGATACGCAAACTGACCCGCGTACCGGCCTGCCAGTGTACAGCCTGTATGGTGACACGCTGCGTCCGACACCTCAAATGCTGGACAATATTGATGTCATTGTCTGTGATATTCAGGACATCGGACTGCGTTACTATACGTTTAGCTGGACGGTTTCGCTGGTGCTGGAAGCGGCAGGCGCACAGGGGGTGGAGGTCGTGATTCTGGACAGGCCGAACCCGCTGGGCGGGGAAGTGGTGGCCGGGCCAGGCCTGAATGCACGGATGGCTTCCTTCGTAGGACGTTATCCGGTTCCTGTGCAACATGGGCTGACGCTGGGTGAAATGGGGCAGTTGTTGAACGGCGTGTACAACCCGACCCCGGTGGCGCTGAGCGTGATTCCCTGCGCAGGCTGGACGCGGGGTATGACCTGGGCACAGACGGGGCTGCCGTGGGTCGCGCCGTCGCCCAACATGCCCCAACTCAGTACGCTGCAACAATACGCGGGGGCGTGTCTGGTGGAGGGGACGAATCTCTCTGAAGGACGGGGCACGGCGCTGCCGTTTGAGGTGGTGGGTGCGCCGTTTGTGGATGGGCCTGCACTGGCCGATGTGCTTAATGCACAGGGCTGGCCGGGGGTGCGCTTTCGTCCGCATCGTTTCAGCCCGACCACCAGCAAGTGGGCGGGACAGGAATGCGGTGGGGTGCAGGTGCATGTGGTGGATTTGCCAGTGTGGCGGCCTGTTGAGACATGGCTGGGTATTATTCGGATGATCCGGCAGCTTTGCCCAGGGGAATTCGCGTGGCTGCCTGCGCATTTTGACCGCCTGATTGGCTCCGGGGAAGTGCGCGCAGCTATTGAAGCAGGCCTGGGGGTGGAGGAGATCGGGGCGGGGTGGGCGGATTTCTGCGCGAGTTTCCGCAAGCAGCGCGCGGCGTATCTGTTATATGGCAGTGACGAGTGATGTGATGAGTGACACGGTAAATCGGCTGCCGGGACAGGCTGCGGCGGCGCTGGAAAAGATTGTCGGGGAGAATTTGCAGGCGGGAGTGTTCCCGGCGGCGGCGATGACGGTGGTGAGCGATGGCGCGGTGCTGCTGAATGCGGCCTGGGGCTGGCTGGACCCGGAGATGCGGGCGCATCCGACAAGGCCGGACAGCCTGTTTGATCTGGCTTCGATCACCAAAGTCTTTACGGAAACGGCGTTTCTGTCGCTGCTGGCGGCGCAGGGGTTGAGCCTGCACACGCCGCTGGTTGAGATCGTGCCGGAGTTTGGCGCGGGCGGGATGCGTCCGCTGGATGGAGGGCAGGATCCGCACACGAAGGCGCATCTGCCCATGCCGGAGGGCGCGGCAGGCCAGACGGTTGACCCGGCGCGGGTGACGTTCTGGCATCTGCTGACGCATACGTCCGGGCTTGCACCGTGGCGCGATGTGTTCAATGCGGCGGGCGCTGCGCCTATGCCACCCGATCAGCCTGACCCGGTGAGCCGGGCAGCCCGATGGTCAAGGGGGCTGGCCGCGCTGTGTGGTTATCCGTTTGTGGCGCAGCCGGACGGCATGGTGCGTTACAGCGACCTGGGGCTGATGCTGCTAGGTGAGGCCGCCAGCCGTTTGCACGGGACTCCCGGTGAACTGGACAAGGCAATTCAGGCGCGGGTGGTAGAGCCGCTGGGGCTGCATTCGGTCACTTATAACCCGGTGGGGAATGGGCGCGACATTGGCACCATCGCGCCCACGGAAGATGATCCCGGCTGGCGCGGGCGGCGGGTGTGGGGGGAAGTGCATGACGAGAATGCCTGCGGCGTGGGGGGGGGGGCGGGTCATGCCGGGTTGTTTGCAAGCGCGCATAATGTGGCCGCGCTGGGGCAGGCGTGGCTGGAGGATGACGCGCGGCTGCGCATCCCGCGTACACTGATGGACGAGGCGCGGCGCGAACAGGCACGCAACGGCTTTCGCTTCGGGCTGGGGTGGATGCTGCGGGCGGAGGAGGGGGCTTCGGCCAGTGAGCGGTTCAGCATCGACAGCTATGGGCACACGGGATTTACGGGGACTTCGCTGTGGGTTGACCCGGTGGCACGGCTGGTGGTGGCGTGTCTGACGAACCGGGTGTATCCGGGACGCGAGAAAGAAGGCATTCATGCCTTCCGCCGGGCGGTACATGAGGTGCTGGCGGGAATGGATATAGGTTAAAGCGAGTTTTGGATAAGGGTTCTGAATGACTTCTATAGTAGCACTTGGTGCCGTTACTGTTGGTATAGATCTTCCTTCAAGCCACACGGAACTCCGCGAACTTGGTCTTACGCCAGGTAGTGATTCAATTATTCCTGTGGAACGCATGGAGGAGATTCGTCTTGCGCTTGAAAACAATCGCGGAAATCTTCCTGAACCTTCTAGCGGTGGTTCAGTTGCGAACACCGCAGACCTATTAGCGCGTGCTGGCATAAGCTGCGGATTTATGGGGGTTGGCGGAAACGACACCTTCGGTAGAATTTTTGTCGCAAATTGTGAGAGGGTCTCGCTTGAGTTCCTCTCCAAACTCGAAGATGGCGCTGTTACAGGTTATGACTTTTATCTTTACGATGATGATGGTGTGCGCACTATCATCTTGACTCATGGTGCAAACGCACTGTTGAGTCCGACACGAATTGACCTCGAAGTAATTCAGAGCTCAGAGCTTGTGTTGCTTGATGGTATTGCGCTCTCTTTTGGTCCAGAATCCGAAACAGCAATGTTGCGCTGTATACAAGCAGCAGAGGCGGCGGATGTGCCTTTTGTACTTGCCCTTGCAGGCATAGAAATCGTTGATGGGTATCGAGATTTCTTCGATACCTTTGCGCCAAAAGCTCAGATGGTGGCAGGCAATCTTGAGCAGGCAGCAGTTCTGGTAGGACTTGAGCCAGCGGCATCGCTGGAAGAGGTGAGAATCAAGCTGGCTAAGACGCCCATTGATGCGGTTGTTACCCTGGATGCAGGTGGTGCCTTCGCTCGATTCGGTGATGAAGAATTTTTAATGCCTACACAGAAGATTGAAGCGCTGGATTCCACTGGCGCAGGCGATAATTTCCTCGCGGCGTTCCTCGTGGCCAGAAGGCAGGGGCTCTCGGTACGCGAGGCGCTCGCCGTTGGAAATGTCGTTGCCGGTGAAGTTATTCAGGTTCAGGGTGCTCAGTTGCCGATAAGCCGTGATGTGCCCAGGCTTATGCTGGAAGCGATGCAAAATGCTAAAAGCCTTGACGATTAAGTTCGTTTTCTTTTATGTGTGTGGGAGTCTTCCCAGATGCCGTGACCGGTCCCCCGACCGTACCACCATGATCTAGTCGAGTTGTTGTCATGCGGGGGCGGGCGAGAGGTCTACGCTGTGGCGGGTCTGCCAGAGGTTGACGACACGGGCGATTTCGGCCTCGTGGCGGGCATCGTCCCAGCCGAGTGTGCTGCCGACAAGCGCGGCGATCTCGTCGAGCAGGTCGGGCGTGAGTTCGCCCAACATGCCGATGAGTGAACGGCGCAGCAGCAGGTCGTCCAGGTGGGCGACCTGTTCGGTTTCCGTGAGGAAGATGATCTCGCGCTGGCTGTAGCCGGGGTGATGGGCCAGCGGGGAGTCCGGCGCGGCGGCCAGAAATGCGGCCACCTCGCGGGCGTGCGTGCCATAACGGGCGAACAAGGTTTCGATGCGGTCACGATGCAGCCCGGTGTCGATTTCGATCTGGTTGAGCAGAGCGCGGCGGTCGGGGTTGTTTTTGGGGTAATCGCGCCCGCCGCCGATGGGCAGTTCGCGGGTGTTATGTTTACGTTTGAGGCCGAGATGGGCCAGCGCTGCATCCGCTGCCTGCTCTGAGAAGGCGCGGAAGGTCGTCCACTTGCCGCCGACGAGTGACAGCACGGGGTAGCTGAGGCTGCTGCCCGGTTCAAGGGTGCGAATGCTGTGATCGCGGCTGATCTGCCCGGCGGTAGCTGTTTCGCTGCTGGGCAGGGGGCGGACTCCGCAGAAGCGAAAGACGATATGGGAACGGTCTACAGGCAGATCCGGGAAGACCACACGAATGAGGTCGAGCATGTAATCGACTTCATCCTCGGTGCAGATGGCTTCTTCGGGGTTCTCGATACGAATATCGGTGGTGCCGACCAGCACTTTATCCATGAGTGGGAAGAACAGCGTAATACGCCCGTCGCGGTTCTCGAAAAACAGCTCATGCCCTTTGCAGAGCGCGTGAAGGCGGGGATGGTCGAGGACAAGGTGTGAGCCTTTGGTGCCGCCGATGAAGCACGTCGGCTGGTTCATGGCCTTGTTCACGAAGTCGATCCAGGGGCCAGCGGCGTTGATCACGACCCTGGGCTGCACGGTGAATTGTTCGCCTGTGATTTCATCAATCAGTGTGACGCTGTCGCCCGCGCCATCGATGGCGCTGAGGTAGTTGACCGCACGGGCGCGCTCGGTGAGGGCCTGGGCATCGTTGATGAGTTCGATGCAGATGCGCTCCGGGTAGGGCATCCAGGCATCGTAATAGGTGGCGGTGCAGACGATGGCGGGATTGAGGCCGGGACGCTCTGCCAGGGAGGCGGCGCGTGAGTGCATTCTGTGGGTGGGTGTCATCTGGAAGCGGCGGGTGAACTGGTCGTACAGGGTGAGGCCAGCCTTGATGATGAGCGCGCCGCGCTCGCCGGGTTTATCCAGCAGGCCGAGGAACTTGAGCGGGGCATTGAGCGCGCCGCTGAACCAGCTAAAGATAGGGATAGTGGTGGGCAGCGGGTGGACGTAATGCGGCGCGTTCTGGAGCAGGCGGTTGCGCTCGATGAGGGCTTCGCGCACGAGGCGGAATTCGCCGTTTTCGAGGTAGCGCAGGCCGCCGTGTACCATGTGCGACGAGGCCGCGCTCGCACCGGAGCAGAAATCGCCTTTATCCACCAGCAGTACGTTGACATCCTGTAGGGCGAGGTCGCGGAAGGTGCCGATACCGTTGATGCCGCCGCCGATCACCAGCACATCGACCTGGGGCTGCTGGCGGAGGGAATCGAGCGTTTGCTGTCGGGTGGTCATGATGGCCTCGTTTGGGTTGGGTTACGTGTGCAGGTGATGGTAGCGCATCTGGCGCGGCGGGGCGAGGGTGTGAAGGGTTGAACCGTTAATTAATATTATTTTAAAAATTGATCCAATACTGATATAATACAAATCACAGTCTCTATAGCAAACTACTTTATATTCTTGATCATAAAAGCTCGGAGTCAAGCGTGAAGAAAAGCGGTTTTTATGCCTACCCTTCCAGTAGAACTTCCACTACGTTAGCTTTTTCAATTGGTAATGCTATAAAGCATATTAATAGCTCTGGCTATAACATAGAAGTTAAAGGGTGGGAATCAAACCCAGTTACAGGAAACCGCATTCTTGAAAAGGTCACAGATGCTATAAATGAAGCAGATGTGTTTCTGTGTGATCTAACCTTTATAAATGAAAACGTACTTTTTGAGCTTGGATACGCTATTATCAGTGATAAACCTGTTTGGATTTCCCGTGATCGAAATCTTAAAGATGAAAAAAGATTTACAGATGAGTTAAGTCTTTTAACCACAATTGGTTATAAAGAATATGCAACGGGAGAAGAACTGTCCTCGCACTTTTTGACAGATGCTCCGTTTGAAAATTTAGAAGATACTTTATACCGGAGACATGTGTATCCTCTAATTGGAAGTGAACTTGGAGGGCCAAGCTTATTTTATTTAAAAGCTCCTATTTCAACCAATTCTTCACACGATCTAACAAGGCGAATCAGTAAATTAAATGTTCCATTTGTGACAGATGACAC
>JBGSXK010000068.1:0-2507 GCA_041751455.1 Anaerolineae bacterium | reverse complement strand
GCGGCATACTTCACATCAGGGTCAGGGTCATTCATGGCATTGCGGACGACAGGCGTTGCTTCCGGTGTGTCATTCGCGCCCAGTGCTTCCAGCGCTTTGATACGCACATCAGGATCCTCAGCCTTGAGGACGATCTGAAGCACAGGTACAGCCGCAGGGTCCTGACAGTCACGCAGGCCCCAGGCTGCGGCCTCACGCACCTCATCATTTTCGGTTTCCAGGACATCTTTCATTAACTGGTAAGCATTCAGTTCGCGCAGGTCACAGAGCGCATAAATCGCGCCTTCACGCACACGCGGGTCTTTATCCTTGAGCGCCTGACGGATGAGTGGCTCAGCCGTAAACCAGGAGAAACCATATAAATGCCGGGCGACGCTTGCTCGCGAAGGTGGCTCGCCAGTGGTCAGCACTTCCTGCATAATCAGGCGGGCATCCCGGTCACCACGCCGCCCCAGCATTTTGGCAGCGTTATAACGCACGAAGAACTCTGGGTTGCGCAGCATTTCCGCCGCTGCCTCCAGCGAGATGGCTTCCGGGGGTAGGGCGTTCAGCATCGTTGCCAGACGGCGCAGCGAAAGACGACGCTGGCCGTGTTTGGCATAACCGAGGGCTAAACGGGGTTCATGCCCGGTAATATGTGTGGTTTCTTTCCCCATGGATTTCCTGCCTTAATGTAATGTCACGACAACTTCATCGTGCAGCAGCTCTTTATTGGTCTTTAAATCGGTGACGGTCAGCCGTAAACGCCGTCGGTCATCAATGCTGAACTCCGCTTTGATTCGATCCTCACCAGGATCCCCTGCAGGATCAAGTTTTGCCAGAATTTTTAAGGATCCCTGCTCGTTAAGGGGGATAATCTGCTGCACACTCTCGTTGGCCTGGGCGACAAACACGGCCTGTCCATTTTCATACTGCACTTCAATCATCGACACCGCATCGGAATCGATTTCACCGATTACGAATTCAATAGATTGCTGCTGGTGGTGCGCCGCGCCCAGGACGACCTCTACAGGGACTTCGGTAGGATAGCCGCTGCCCATAGGGATAATTTCATCGTATTGATGAGAGTCTGTTTCGGGGTCGAGGTGGCGTATACCATAGCTGTGGACGAGATAATCTTCTAATCCGAAGCCAGCCGCGATCTGCAGAGCACCTTCGGCGACTGCGGTGAAGGGTTTATCTGCACGCACAGCCATATTAGTGAAATACTGCCCCAATGTACGCTGGACGGAAGGCATCAGCGAAGTGCCGCCAACCATCAACACATAGTGGATATCTTCTTTGAAGATTCCACGCTGACGTGCGACGTGCATGACTTTATCCACGACACGCCGCAGACTGCTGAAAAAGCCGTTAGTTTCTAGCAGGGCTTCCAAGTCTGTGCGAGTGAGTACAAGCTCATGCTGTTTGCCAGCCGCATCAAACTTAATGTTTGCCTGTTCTTCAGCCGACAGGGCAATCTTTGCCATTTCGCAGGTGGTCAAAAGGCGCGGATAATCATCGCCCAGTTCTTTGATGTTTAGCCCGGTACGCTTCAGCATCTCGGCCAGTATCCATTGATCGACATCGCTGCCGCCGATAATGCGCCCGGCTTTGGCAATGACACGAGCAGAATGCTGATTGACATTGGATTTGAGCAAGCGCTTCAGGAAGCCGCCTGTTTTTTCCCGTGTTTCGGGTAGCTGAACCAGCGAGAGATCGAGCGTACCGCCGCCAAAATCGAACACCAGCACAACTGCACCGGGTTTGGTGACGGCGTAGCCCAGGGCTGCGGCAGTGGATTCATCAACAATACGGATTCTGTCTGAACCAAGCTCGTCCATGACTTCGTTCAGCCAGTTGAGGTAACCCTCAAATGAGGCGACTGGCGCGGTCAGCACCAGTTGTTCAATATCCTCCTGTTTATAGGGGAGTCTGGCGATGAGATCGCGTACGAAGCCGCGCCCGACTTCTCTATCCCCCCACGTGTTTTCATCAATCGTGCGCGGCTCTGGAGCCGGGGCAGAGACAATCCCGCGCTTGAAATTGCGAAACAGGCGATTGTCCTTCTGACTGTCCAGCCCATGATCGCGCACAGCCTGCCCCAGCACCAGCGTGCCAGCTATGCCATCCTTAACGTAAACCAGGGAAGGCACAAGTGATGGGCGGTCGTCTGCTTCGGGGGTAGAAATTTCCGGAATTTTGAGAATTTCGGGCTGTCCATCCGGCTCTACCCAACGGGCGATTACAGTATTGGTTGTGCCCAAATCTATCGCTAGTTTATGACCCATAAAGTTGTCCTGGAGGAAATGTCTGTTAGTATTTTCTAACCTAGAGTAAGTATATAGCATGTTTTCGCACATTAAGTTGTGAGATTCCGGCAGATTTTAATGTCAGATCAATAGCAGTAAGTTTCAATAGTGCCAGCTTTGACCACCGCCGCTGATTTGTGTGCCGCTAAGATCGCCGCCCATCAACTCAATTTCCGGTACCCAGGCCGCGGCCTGTGCATCCCAACGCTGCGTATA
>JBGSXK010000067.1:0-3563 GCA_041751455.1 Anaerolineae bacterium | reverse complement strand
CAGCAGTTATCAGAAATCGTCAAAAAGAGGCTGGGGGAAAATGATGGATGCCCTGGCAGCAGCGCTGACCTAGAGGGGCGAACTCCCCGAGAGAGCAGCCGCTGGAGCTTAATCAATCCTGTTCGCTTACAGATTTCACTGAATTATTCGTATATAGGAGCAGCAACAGCATGGAAACAATAGCCATCGAGCGTAGTATCTGGATCAACGCGCCGCGTGAGCGTGTCTGGCAGGCGATCACCGACCCGCAGCAGGTCGAACAGTGGTTCGCGCCGGGGACCACATTTAAGACGTCGGGCGAAGGTGCTGACGCGAAACTGTATGTGGAGGATGCGGAAACAGGAGAGGAGATGTTCGTGCAGGTTATGAAGATTTTCGACCCGCCCAATCATCTGGAGATGCATTCACAACCAGAGCCGCCGGAAACACCGTTCATCACCAGTTATAAGCTGGAAACGGAAAACAGCGGTACGCGGCTGACACTGATTTATTCTGGTTATGAAGGGCTGCCGGATGATATGCGCCAGCAGCTTATGGATGAGAATGCCACAGGTTTCGAACTAATGCTGGGCAACATCAAAGCCTTTATCGAAGGGACATCTCTGCCTAATCCGGGGGGCTTTTAATGTTGGAAGCACTCACGGTTGAACGTACTATCTGGATTAACGCGCCACGTGAGCGCGTCTGGCAGGCGATCACTACTGCTGAGCAAATCCGGCAGTGGTGGGGTGGCGATCATTGGGAGATCAGCACGTTAGAAATTGGCGGGATTATCAAATTCGGTGATCCTGATGATCTGATGACTGCCATTATAGAGGTGCTTAATCCACCGGAGCAGTTCACCATCCAATGGCCGCCCCAAATGGGGTATCATTCAATCGCAATCTACACGACCTATGTGTTGGAAGAAGAAAGCAGTGGCACCCAGGTCACAGTCCGTGAGACAGGGTTTGAGGCATTGCCTGACGATATTCGTCAGCAGCGATTCGACAGCACATCTGAGGGCTATGCTAGCGTATTGGCCGGATTGAAAGCATTCCTTGAGCAAGAGACCGCATGAATGACGAGCAGCAGCCTATCTTTGCCGCCCTGGCGGATCCGATGCGCCGCCAACTGCTGCTGAACCTGGCCGAAAACAGCCCCAGGACAGCGACCCAGTTGGCTGAGGAATATCCCATCACCCGGCAGGGGGTTCTTAAGCATCTCAATGTTCTGGAGGATGCGGGATTGGTTGCTGTCTATCAAAAGGGGCGCGAAAAGCGTTACAGCCTGACACCGCAACGCCTCAGTGAGATGGAAAAGTGGATCAGGGCACTTGAGGCGAAATGGGATGAACGCCTGCTTCGGCTGAAGACCTTTATCGAAAGTGAAGATGGCACCCCATAAGCTTACGCGTCTTCGTTTTCAATTTCAGGACCATAATCTGCATGGGCGAACCGATTTCACAGGCGGTTCGCCCGATCTCTTACTCAAGTGAGTCACGCTTTAATCGACCCGGCCAGCAAACCCTGAATAAAGTAACGGCTCAAAATCATGTAGACGATGATCGGTGGCAGCGCGGCGACCACTGCCCCGGCCATCGGCAGATTCCATTTGACAGCTTCCCCGCCTGCTAAATGTGCCAACCCCACTGTAATAGGTTCAGACGCGCCAGTGGTCATGGTCACAGCAAACAGAAATTCGTTCCAGATTTGCGTAAACTGCCAGATGATGACCACCACAAAGCCGGATACCGACAGTGGAAAGACAATCTGTGTATAGATGTCCCAAAAGCCAGCCCCATCAATAGCCGCCGCCTCCAGCATTTCGTCAGGAATTTCGATATAGAAGTTCCGAAAAATCAGTGTGGTAATCGGCAAGCCGTAAATCGTATGGATGATGATTAAACCGGGGATACCCCCATACAACTGCATATCGCGCATAAATTCAAAAAGGGGAATGAGAATACCCTGATACGGGATAAACATGCCCAGCAGAATCAGGGGGAACAAAACTCGTTCGCCAGAAATTCGCCATTTGGAGAGTACATAGCCATTGAGCGACCCGATGATTGCTGATAAAAGTGTGGCGTTGGTCACCAGTGTGACACTGTTCCAGATGCGCGGCCCAAATTCCTCGATTGCCTCCGCGTAACTCTGCCAGTAAATCTGCTGAGGCAGGTGCCAGGTGGTCGCCAGATTGATGGTGGCCGGGTCTTTGATGCTGGTATTGACCACCACAAAAATCGGCAGCAGAAAGATGAGCATCCCCACGATTAAGCTGACATAGAGTGCAGTACGAATAGTGTACTGCCGGAATTTAGCTCCCGAATATTGCATCTCAGTCATGGCTGCGCAGTTGCATATACAAATAGGGCACAATGATGATGACCACCAGCAGCAAGACAATCGTGGCGATGGCGCTCGCCTGCGCAAAAGAGTTCTGACGGAAGCCCTTGGTATACACCAGAATACCGGGCACAACGGTGCGTGCGTTATCTGGCCCGGACATGGCAAACACGAGGTCAAAAATCTTAAGGGATGTGTGCCCCAAGATAATAATTGTACTGACTACAAATGGGCGAAGCTGCGGCAGAATAATATGAGTGTACACTTTGATTTTGCCACACCCATCTACCTGAGCCGCCTCGCGCAGATCCTCTGGAATGCCCCGCAGCCCAGCGGTGAAGATGGCCATCATATAACCCGACATTTGCCAGATCGCCGCAATAATGATGCCCACAAGCGCGGCGTTGAAACCCTTCGGGGCCATGCTCATCTCAGCTTCCGGCAGGTCCAGCGGCAGCCAGATACGATCCCATATGCCAGCAGCAAAGATCAGTACTACGATGATCGCCAGCGCACTCATAAAACCCGCCGAGTACCAATCCTGCCGCAGCGCATGGCGCACCGCCAGAAATGCCAGAATTGCAAATCCTGTAAATGTCAGATACTGTGGGACATCACCCCAGGCAAACTGGAACCAGATTTCATGGCTGTTGAGCCAGTTAAAGCGGAACGGCTCGAAACCAAAGATGGTGGGCAGGTAATTCAAGCCGCCATCAGGTTGCAAAAGCCAGCGCCAGATGGTTCCCGTCACCACAAACGAGAGCGCCATCGGGGACAAAAAGATGGTTCGAAAAAAAGTTTCGCCGACAATATTCTGATCCAGGATGATGGTCAGCAGCAAGCCCACCGCGATGCTTCCAATGACGAAAAAGACGAAGAAAAAGAACGTATTGACCAGCGAATTGCGGAACATCGCCTGGATAATATCCGTCATCAGGTTTTCATAATTCTGAAAACCAACGTGAGTGCGGATAACTGTTTCAGATAATGCAGGCTGTGCTGGGTTTTCTCCCCAATCGGTAGTGGAAAAATAGATAGTTTTGCCGAGGAAATAGTAGACAAATATGCCCAGCAGAATAAAGGTTGGCATCAGCATCAGCAGGGCGATAAAACGATCTTGTCTGCTTCTCATGTCGGGTTAAAAGCCACATGCTCCGGCCTGAATGCACACCGCCTCCATGGCGGAGGCTGCCCCCGCGCTGCTGCGGCTCTGGACATAAAGATCAAGCACCTGAT
>JBGSXK010000066.1:0-6025 GCA_041751455.1 Anaerolineae bacterium | reverse complement strand
AGCCTGCTGCTGAGCCATGAGGACAGCGCCCATCATCTGACCGAGGCCGAGGCATTTATGCGGCTGGCCTCCGGCTATGCTACACGGGCAGAATCCCTGAGTCTGTTTGGCAGCTATCCGCTGCGCGAAGCGCAGCAGCTTGTGAATGGCCTGTTCGGCGTGCCTTATAACGCACACAGGTTAGAATCAGATTATGCTGAACGCCCGCTGAGATTGCATGAAAGCACGCATGTGATCGACGGGCTGTATTACTTTCAGGGGCTGGTGCGTAAGACACGCCGGGTAGTCAACCCGCGCAACCAGCATTATCTTGATCTGCACCCGGCGGAAGAGATCATGCTCAGCCTGCTGGACGGGCAGCACACACTGGCCGATGTCGAGCACATTGTTGGGCAGATTCGGGCTAAAGGCAGTCCCATGCCGCTGCGCGACGGGCTTGACCTGGTGATTCAACTGGACAGTATCGGTGTGCTGACCTGACGTTCTGAGGGCTAGCACAGGCTGTATCCTATGCTCCACAGACACTATTAACCCACTCGATCTTGTCGGGCAAGATGATAGTATGCCGCAAGGCCTCATCATCAAAATAAAGCCTGTGTATCACAGGCCAATAGAGGGATAAATACATCATGCTTGACCATAAAGACCATTCGCATCCCAAAACCCTGCGCGAGTATTTGCGCATTTTCTTTACGGGTTTCCTGATGGGGTCGGCGGACATCGTACCGGGTGTGTCTGGCGGTACGATTGCTTTTATTGCGGGTATCTATGCAGACCTCCTCAACGCAATTAAGTCATTTAACCCTACGGCGTTGAAGCTGGCTTTGCAGCGCAGGTTTGGAGAACTGCTGGAATACATCCCCCTGCGCTTTTTAATCACTCTAGGGTTAGGTATCGGGACGGCTATTGTGCTGCTTTCGGGCTTCCTCAGCCGGACGCTGGAAGACCCTACAGGCCGAATTTATCTGTTTGCATTCTTCTTCGGTTTGGTTCTCGCCTCGATTATCTCTGTGGGCGGGCAGGTGAAATGGTCGATTGTCACGCTTGCCACGCTGGTGATTGGCGCTGTCGTCGCATTCATCATCGTGAATCTGGTACCGGCACAGGTGCCGCATGATCCGCTTAATCTTTTTGTAGCGGGTATGATTGCCATCTGCGCTATGATCCTGCCAGGTATCTCCGGGTCGTTTATTCTGCTTATTCTGGGGCAGTACGATCATGTACTCTCCGCCGTGAGCAACCGCGATATCGGGACACTGGTGATTGTAGCAGCGGGCTGTGTGGTCGGGATCGTGATCTTCTCGCGGGTATTGAGCTGGCTGCTGGCGCGTTTTTATCATGCCACTATCGGGGCGCTGGTCGGCTTTATGATTGGCTCATTGTGGAAAATCTGGCCGTGGAAAGAATGCGTCCTCAGCGACCTGGATCGTCATGGTGATCTGCGCTGCCTGCAAGAGGCCAACCTGTTACCGGATTTTGCCTCGCAGGGTTTTATTATTGCGCTGGTGCTGTTGATTATGGGCTTTATCCTGGTGAGCCTGATCGACCATGTACAATCGCGATCCAACCCATTTATCAGCCTGTTCTGGCGGGGTAAGACGCAGGAAGCACTAGCCAAATAACATGTAGCAGTTTGGTGGGTTTGTAGGGGTACCCTGTAAGGCGGGCACGAGAAATAATTCAGGGGCAGAGAAGAAAGTCTTCTCTGCCCCTGGTGTTTTAGAGGGAATAGTGCACCTGTGCTGGTTGCGCTGCCTTATATTTAATCGTTAAGAAGCGACAGATTTCAACCCTGCCTGCGCCATGTTCAGAGAGCAGTTAATACGCGCCCCAACCGAAGGCAACGGCGGGCACTGTCCAGAACAGAATCTGTAAATCCAGCCAGATTGAGTAATTGCGGATGTAATGCATGTCCAGCCGGACACGTTCATCATAAGTGATGTCGCTGCGCCCGCTGATCTGCCACAGGCCGGTAATACCCGGCTTGACAGTGTGGATATTCATATCCCACTGGCCATAACGCCGCACTTCTTCCATCGTAATCATCCGCGGCCCGACCAGGCTCATCTCGCCGCGCAGCACGTTCATCAACTGCGGCAGTTCGTCCACACTGGTTTTACGCAGGAAGCGCCCGATTTTCGTAATGCGCGGGTCGTTTTTCAGCTTGAAATCACGCTCATATTCTGCGCGGGCTTCTGGGTCACGTTCCAGCAGTTCCTTGAGCACTTCATCGGCGTTGACAACCATAGTGCGAAATTTAAATGCATCGAACTGCTTGCCACCTACGCCCACCACCCGGCGGCGGTGGAAGATGGGGCCGGGATCGGTCATCTTCATGATAATGACAATGGTCACGAACATGGGCGAGAGGAGCACCAGGCCCAGGATTGCGCCCAGATAGTCCAGCATTGTTTTCGCTACGATGTTGATGCCCGTCAGCCGCACCCGGTTGACACTAATCATCGCCATTGATCCCACATCCTGCACTCGCACGCCTGTGGTCAGCATCTCGTACATGCCGGAGGACAGCCAGACGGCCACATCATCGACATTCACGAAACGCTTGAACAGGTTCAACAGGTTTTCGCGCTCTACACCGCTGGTGGCGACAATCATGCGTTCGATGCCGAATTTGGCGCAAAGTTCTTCGGCGCGGTCTGTAGTGCCATGTACATACATGTCGGGCAGCACTTCCTCGCCGATCTGCATACTATCGTCGATGAACCCCAGGACGTTAATCCCCAACGTGGGCGCGCTAATCAGATGCTCGGCAATGGCAATGCCTTCCGGATTCGCGCCGACGATATATGTTGGAGTCATAAAATGACCATTGCGCCGGGCAGTGTAGACGATACGCCGGGCAGTAAAACGCTCCAGCCCCATAAAGACGACGGAGAGCAGCCAGGCCATGATGACCCAGGCACGGGCGATGACCAGATTTGGCTCAAGGAACAGGATGAAAATGACCAGCATGATGCCGGCAGAACAGCCATTGAAAAGGTTGGTATATTCCTGATGGCCGCTGAAAAGCACCGAGGGATCGTAAAGTTTAAAAAGACGGAAAAACAGCAGCCAGAAAGGAATAATTAAAAAGACTGTGGACTGATAGAAAAAAGAATCTCCAAGTGCGTCCTGGGCAAAGAACTGGGCAGTAATAGCCTGGAAGCGCAGTTGATAGGCCACCAGGAAGGCCAGGATCAGCATGAGTGTGTCGGCAATGACAAGGCCAATCTGGACGACACGATATTTGTTGGCACTGCTCTGGCGTGCCAGTTTCACCAGCCCTGCCGGGTTGAACCAGAAGCTGACGGATGGCCTGCGAAATTTTGTGTCTATAATACGTGTTCCCATGATGACATTCCCGATAATACCTGATGTTACATAGGTTTGTGTTCTGCTGCCCGTCTATAAAGTGTTTCCAGGGTGCTGGCGGCACTGTCCCATGTCTGGTGTGCTTCTACATACTGCCGCCCGGCCTGGCCGATAATCTCGCGTTTTTGTGGTGAGCGCAGCAGGTCAATGATGTGCCCGGCTACAGCTTCCGGGGTATCGCCCACCAGTAAATCCTGTCCATGTGTGGCTTTCAGCGCAGAACTGGCCTGTGTGGAGCAGACGACAGGTGTTCCCATCGCCATAGCTTCCAGCACTTTGTTCTGGATGCCTACACCATAACGTACTGTGCTGACAGCGATGGCCGCCTGTGCCAGATAGGGGCGCAGGTCGGGCACATAGCCTGTCACTGTTATATTAGGCTGATGACCTAACTCTGAAATAACAGAAACAGGATCTTTCCCAACAATTTGCAAACTCGCCTGCGGCTCTTGCGCCCAGACCAGCGGCATAATCTTGTGTGCCAGGTCTTCGACGGCGGCGATATTGGCGTGATAACTCATCTTGCCGCTGAAGACCAGGCCATGCGGGCTGCGCGGTAAATTCTGTGGCTTGAAGTAATCCAGGTCTACACCGTTGGGGATCACTGTCACCCGATCGGCAGTACAGCCCAGCGCGATTAATGCCTGACGGTCTACTTCGCTGGTGACGGCCACCTCGTGAAAACGCTGCGTCAGGCCACCTTCAAAGCGTCGGGTACGCCCGAGATCGAGCATGGCGATCAATCGGCTTTTGAGGTTAGGCGCGTCTTTGAGTGTTTTCTCGAAGAGCAGCGAGATGCTGTCTACCGAGTCAAAGACGCTGGGCAGGCCGTCCAGGGCTTCGGCCAGCACTGCGCCGCGCAAATGTTCGATGTGCGCCACATCAAAGCGCTGTTTTTTCACCAGATCTGTGGCAAGACGTTTAAACTCGGCAGAGCGTGAATAAGCCGCCTGCACCGGGAAAGTGCCAGGCAGGGCAGACAGCGCGTTCAGCAGGGTCTGATTTTTGCTGTGGGGGACGACATGCACCGCGCGGCACCATTCGCGCAGTTGGGGCAGGGCTTCACCGCCGTCGCCGGGTGGTTGCAGCGTCAGCAGCGTGACCTCGTGCCCATGCTTGATGAGCGCCTGCAGCAGGTTATAGGGGCGTACCCGTACCAGCGAGGGAATATAGGGTGTGACGAAAAGAATGTGCATGGATTAAGCCCGGTTCAATTGGGGTGCATAGATCGCATCCAGCGGGCGACAGGCCTGACGATAATCATAAAGCTGCTCAGCAGTTGCGCGCCCCTGCCGGGTGATTTCGCTGTTGAGGTCATAATCTGTGAGCAGGCGCACAGTGGCCTCGGCAAAAGCCGGGGCCTCATCAGCGATGAGAATATCCTGCTCATGCGTGACCTTAATGCCCTCGCAGCCTACTGCTGTGCTGACCATGGGTATGCCTTGCGCCAGCGCATTGAGAATCTTGACACGCATCCCGCCACCCGCTTGCAGCGGCACCACCATCATGCTGGCATCTTCCAGGAAGGGTAGCGGGTCTTCTACATACCCGGTGACTGTGAGGGTGCGGTCATCTGCTGCACGCCGGATGAGGCTCTCTGGCGGGCGCGCGCCGATCAACGTGCAGCGTACATCCGGCACTTCGCGCTTCACCAGGGGGTATACATGGTCGAGAAACCAGTTGATGCCATTGATGTTGGGTGGCCAGTACATGGTGCCAATATGCACAATGTGGGGAGAGGCAGGCCGGCGCTGGATGAAAGCCTGTTCATCGGTATCAATGGCGATGGGAATAACGACGATATTCTCCGGCGCGCCGGCTTCGATCAACAGGGCGCGGTCTTCGTCAGTCACGGCGGTCACTGCATCGAACTGGCGGCAAAGCCAACCTTCGTATCGCTTGAGGAGCGGCCAGTCGCGCATCAGAATGTACTTCATGGGGCTTTTGGCGGGCGTGGTTTCGGCCAGCCGCTTATAAAGCATCCACAGCGCGTTGTGCAGGTCCAGCACTTTACGGCTGTCTTTAAATGGCAGTGCATACTGTCCCATGTTCGTCTGGTCGGCATGCACCACATCGAAATGTGTAGTGGCAGCCAGTTCTGCCAGCGCCTGACGCATTTCCGGGCGTTCATCGCGCAGCATCATCCAGGGTTCTCGGGTGAGCAGGCTTTGCGCCAGGAAACGCAGATCACGTGTTTTGGAGCGGGCGATGGGCACGGTTACAACCCGCTCGCACAGAGATTCCAGATGCTGGATATATTCTGGCTTATCGGTTTCACGCACAAAAGAAACCAGTGTAACCCTGTGGCGTTGTGCCAGATACTTCAGGACATAATAAGTCTTGACCTTCGGGCCACTGTCCGGTGGATAGGGAAGGACCTGAGTCAGTAATAAAACACGCATAAAGCCCCTTTTTAGGCGACGGTCTCTGGGTGTAAGACGGGCTGGTAGGTGGCTGCCTTGTGGGCCACGGCCTGGGCATGAAGAATAACATTTTCGCTGGTGGGCAGCCCCGGATAAACCTGGCTGATATTGGCAAGAAATAAACCATTATAGGGTGTGGCGACAGGTAAAAGCTGCGCCAGTGGGTTCAGTGTATGTACCGGGTCGGTATAACGTGCGCGGCTGACAACAAAATGCCGGATATGTTCGCG
>JBGSXK010000065.1:0-6761 GCA_041751455.1 Anaerolineae bacterium | reverse complement strand
CAAGCAGCGAGGAGGTGCGCAGTACAGTGCTGCGCGAACTCGACCAGCACTTCCGACCAGAGTTCCTCAACCGCCTGGACGAGATCATCATCTTCCACAGCCTGACCCGCAAGCATATCGAGCGCATTGTCAGCATCCAGTTGCTCCGCTTGCAAAAACTTCTGGCCGAGCGCCAGATCACACTGGAACTATCGCCCGAAGCAAAGGCGCTGCTGGCGGAAAAAGGCTTCGACCCGGTGTACGGGGCACGTCCATTAAAGCGTGCCATCCAGCGTTATCTGCAGGACCCGCTGGCCGTCGCCCTGCTGGAAGGCCGCTTTGGAGATGGCGATCATCTGCTGGTGGATGCTGCTCACGGAGAAATTGTGTTTAACAGCCAGCCTGTAACGGCCTGATTGTCCCACAGCTAAACACATCAAGCTGTGCCCTGCATGGGCACAGCTTGTGCCGGGAGTCATGGCGACAAGTTTATAACGTCTTCAACGGGAGTGTCTGATTATTTTAAAACTCAATCATGTCCGCAAACTATACCCTTTGGGGCAGACCATACAGGACAGCCTGCTGCGCCGTGCCCCACAGTGGCATGTCCACGCACTGGATGATGTCTCACTGGAAGTCCAGCGTGGGGAGATTCTCGGTCTGGTGGGCGAGTCCGGCTCTGGCAAAACCACCCTGGCAATGCTGGCGATGGGGCTGCTTGAGCCAACATCCGGCACTGTAACCTTTGAAGGCAGGCCGCTGCACGAAAGGCTCCGCGGGCGGGAACGCCTGGTCGCACGGCGACAGATCCAGATGGTGTTTCAAGACCCTTATGAATCGCTCAACCCACGCCAGACCATCTTCGACACCCTGGCGGAGCCGCTGCACATTCACAAGCTCGCGTCATCCCGGCAGGAAATCAGTGAGCGTGTGGCCACGGCCTTGGCCGAAGTCGGGCTGAACCCGCCGGAGACATTTTTCAGGCGTTATCCAGAAGCGCTCTCAGGGGGCCAGCGCCAGCGTGTGGTGATCGCGGCGGCGCTCATCCTGAACCCTGGCCTGCTTGTGGCAGACGAACCTGTGTCGATGCTGGATGTCTCCATGCGTGCGGAAATCCTCACGCTGCTGCGTGACCTGCGGGAGCGGCGTGGTTTGAGTATCCTTTATATCACACATGATCTGGCGACAGCCGGCTTTTTTACAGATCGTATCGCCGTGATGTACCTGGGGCGCGTGGTCGAGATGGGTCCCACTGCGCAGATTTTGAGCCAGCCCCAGCATCCCTATACCCGTGCGCTGCTCTCCGTCGTGCCCGTGCCCAACCCGCGCCACCGCCGCAAACGTGAGATTTTGCAGGGCGAAATCCCTAACGCGATTGATTTACCAACCGGCTGCCGCTTTCATCCCCGCTGCCCGGATGTCATCCCCCAATGCCGCGAGATTGACCCCGCCCTGCTGCCCGTCCGGCATGATCATGCGGCGGCCTGTATCCTTGTAGAAGAGATTAAGCATGTCGCTAGATAACCTTGATGGCTCTAAGTATCTCGATGCGCTGCTGCGTCTGCCGGAGATGTGGAGCGCGGCGGTCTCCCCCGATGGGCAGTGGGTGGCGTGGACATGGGCCGGATTAGCGCCCACAATGGAAGTCTATCTCGCACACACCGCAGGCAATCAGCCCCCTGTTCGTTTAACCGTGTCCGATCAGAACACATGGCTGGTTTCCTGGCTGGCCGACAGCAGTGGGGTGATCGTCGCGCAGGATGAAAACGGCAATGAACGTGCGCAGTTATTCCGGGTACTGATAACACAGCCCGCCGTCATGGAGGCGCTCACCCAGCCTCAGCCCAGTTACTATATTCGCGGCGGCCAGCTTCATCCCAATGGCCACTGGCTGGTCTACAGCGCGAATGTAGACGAAAGCGGCGCTGAAATCGAATCAGCCTGGATTTACCGTCATGATCTGGTCACAGGTGAGCGCGTGCCACTCGCCTGCCCCCACCGCGCGACCAGCTTTTCCCCACAGCTTAATACACAGGGGACGCATGTCCTCTATACCCGCAAAGACCTGCACCCTTCCGGCAGCCAGTTGTGGCTGGTGGGCATTGATGGAGCAGATGATCACGAAATTGTGAATGTGGGCGCACAGTACAAGGTGACTGGGGTCTGGTGTCCAGACGGCCAGAGCATACTGGTTCATGCCGATAACAGGACACATTTTCGTATTGGCATCTGGTCATTGGACGCCTCGCAGACACGCTGGCTGATCGATGATCCCGCCCGTAATATCGAACAAATCGCCTTTCCGCGCAGCAGCTCACATGCCCTTATTTTTGACGTGCAGCACACCCGTCCACGTGCCAGCCTGCTGGATGTCCGAACAGGGCTGGAGCAAAAATGGCCTGACGACCCACAGGCCACCCTGATCCCTGTTGCGCCAGTCGGGGATGGGGTCTGGGTCGCTCAGCGTTATAGTTCCCGACAGATACGTGATCTCGTGCGCATTGACAATAAAGGCGGCATACAGAGCCTGACTCGTGTCTGGGAGCAGACTGATTTAACACCGGATGATCTGAGCGCCGCAGAGGACTTTCGCTGGCGATCCGATGACGGTTTAGCAATTCAGGGCTGGCTCTACCGCGCACGAGGTGAGGCCAGAGGTACGATCATCTATGTACATGGCGGCCCTACCTGGCATTACGAAGACTGGGTGGATGCGCAGATACAGTTTTTTGTGACGCAGGGGTTTCATGTCCTCGCGCCCAATTATCGCGGCAGCACCGGCTTCAGCCGCACCTATTGCGAGGCGATTAAAGAGGATGGATGGGGCGGGCGCGAGCAGGATGACATCCGCGCCGGGATCGAAGCGCTGATTGCTGCTGGGGTTGCTGTGCCGGGCAGAATCGGCATCACCGGGACAAGCTACGGCGGTTATTCCGCCTGGTGCGCCATCACCCGCCTGCCCACCCGCCTGATCGCCGCTGCCGCGCCCATCTGTGGCATGACTGATCTGGTGATCGACTACGAAACCACCCGCCCGGACTTGCGTGCCTACAGCGCCGAGATGATGGGTGGCACCCCCTCCGAAGTACCGGAACGTTACCATCTGCGCTCGCCCATTCATTTTGTCAGCCACATTCGCGGGCATCTGCTCATCGTTCAGGGTGAACAGGATCCGAATGTCACGCCGGAAAACGTCACAGCGGTACGCACCGCGCTCGATGCTGTTGACATCGCCTATGAGCTGCTCACCTTCGCCGATGAAGGCCATGGGATCGAGCGGCGGCCCAACCAGAAAACGCTGCTGCTGCGCCTGGCCGATTTTTTCACTCAGGCCTTTCAACAGCCCTGAGTCACCTCACTACCCCTTAAATCCGGTAGTCGAAATCCCTTCGACTAACTGACGCTGGGCAGTGATGAAGAAAATAAACACCGGCAGAAGTGATAGAATCGACATCGCAAACAATGGGCCGTAGGACGATTCACCAGTGGCATCAATAAAGGCGCGCAGCCCCAGCGGTACGGTAAACAGCGAGATACTGTTGATGTATAGCAGGTGGCTGAAGAAGTTATCCCACTCCCAGATAAAGCTGAAGATCGCTGTGGTGATCAGCGCCGGGGTACACAACGGCAGGATGATGCGCCAGTAAATCTGGAACAACCCGGCTCCGTCCACTGCTGCCGCGTCATCCAGGTCACGCGGGATACCCCGGATGAACTGCACCGTCAGAAACACAAAAAATGCGCTCGTTGAGAAAAAATGGGGCACTGTAAGCGGCAGAAACGTATTCAGCCAGCCGAGCTGGTTAAACAGCACATAAGTGGGGATCAGCGTGACATGCCCCGGCAGCATGATGGTGCCCAGCATCAGTGTAAACCAGATGCGCTTAAAGCGGAAATTAAGCCGGGCGAAAGCATAAGCTGTGAAAGAGCATGTCATCACATTTCCCACCACTACAAACGTCACTATGAGAAACGAATTGGCGAAAAAGTAACCAAACGGCATTTGCAGTGCTGTCCAGCCGCGTGTGTAATTCTCTAAGGTAATCTGGCTGGGAATAAGTCCTGGTTCGGAGAAAATAATGCTCTGCGGCTTCAGCGAGCTGCTGAGCATCCACAGCAGTGGGTACAGCATCACCAGCGCGCCCACCATCAGCAGTAAATGGGTGAAGATCCTGCGCTCACGCAGCGCTTGTAGCCAGCTCATCGACTATCATCCTCATAATAAACCCAGTAGCGCGACGAGAGAAAGGCCACCGCCGTAAAGACGGCGATAATCGCCAGTAAAATCCACGCCAGTGCCGCCGCGTATCCCATACGGAAATTATTAAAGCCCTGCTGGTAAAGATAAAGTGTGTAAAACAGTGTCGTGTCAATTGGCCCGCCTCCAGTGATAATAAACGAAGGCGTAAAGGCCTGGAACGAGCCGATCATCTGCATAATCAGGTTGAAGAAGATAATAGGTGTGAGCAGTGGCAGCGTAATCCTGAAAAACTGCTGGCGTTTACCCGCGCCATCAATCTCCGAGGCTTCGTAAAGTTCGCGCGGAATCTGCTTCAGCCCGGCCAGGAAGATAATCATCGGTGAGCCAAACTGCCACACCCCCAGCAGGATCAACGTCAGCAAGGCGGTGTTGGGCGACGCGATCCAGCTTTGCCCCTCAATACCGAAAAACGCCAGTAATTGATTGACCAGCCCACGCAGCCCGAAAACCTGCCGCCATAAGATCGAAATGGCAATGCTGCCGCCCAGCAGCGACGGCAGATAATAGATGGCACGGTAAAAACTCAGGCCCGCCAGCCCTCGATTAAGCACCAGCGCAATCGCCAGCGCGAAGGCCAGCCGCAGCGGCACCGACAGCAGTACATAGGTCGCCGTGACATTGAGCGAATTGGCGAAGCGGGCATCGCGCATCAGCAAACGCTCGTAATTGGCGAGGCCATTCCAGCTCGGCGGTGTAAAAAGATCATAGCTGGTGAACGAGAGATACAACGAGATCAGAATAGGCCCGACAGTGAACACAAAAAACCCGATGAGCCAGGGAGTCATAAAGATATAGGCCACCAGGTTTTCTCTGGACGCACGGCTGAAGCGACCACGCTGTCTTATTTCGGGGTGGGCAGAAGAAATCGTCAGAGGCTGACTCATCGGCTGAATACTCCTTAATGGTCAATGGAGTCATTTCGCAGGGTCGGGTTTGGCAAACCCGACCCTGCATATTATCCGTAGTGACCTGAGATGACGTTTAAAACCTCAGGAAGTCAGAATGAAATCCGCCTCATCAAAATATTGATCCACCGCCTGCTCGACAGTGAGCTGCCCGAAGGCAATCTGATCATAAAAGCGGGCAATCGCACTCAGCGCTTCGGTACCACCTGCCGGACGCGGTGCTTCTGCACTGCCCGTAGGGCCAACAAAAGCCATCATATCGGCCAGACGCACATCTGCCGGGTCAAGCTGGTCGTTAATCACCGTCTGCATCTCGCTGGAGCCTACCGGCCCATGTTCGGCGTTATAGATGCGCGCAACTTCGGGGTCGTTAACCATCCAGTTAATGAAGCTCGCTGCTTCATCCACATAAGGGGTCGAGGCCGCAATCGAGAGATAAGCGCCGCCTACCACATCCCCCGCCAGCGAGTCCGGTGCATTACCACGTGGGATCGTCGTCAGGTGGATGAGGTCTTCCATCTCGTTCTGGAACAGTTTATGCTGGTTGCCCGACATCGGGTGCATGGCGACGACCTTTTTCGCCAGCATCGAGTCAGGATGACTCGTCCCGGCATATTCTGCACCCAGTGCCGCTGGCGGGATCGCGTTGGCCTGCCGCAGTTCGTCCCACATCGTCCAGTGTTCAATCAACACTTCTTTCGGGAAGCCCAGTTGATCGAGCGCCTGCCCATCTTCCTGCGCAAACAGGAAATAGCCCTGCTGTCGGATGAAGGTTTCCAGTGTGCCCAGCCATGCGCCAGAGTCGTTGACAGCGTACACATCATCGGGCAGCACTTCACGTAATGCCAGCGCGGTTTCCTTGAAGTCATCCCATGTCCAGCTATATTCAGGGAAGGGGATGCCGTGTTCCTCAAAAATGACGGTGTTGTAATGGATACCCGGTGCAGAATTGCCCAGGGTAATCATATAATTCGTGCCGCCCAGCTTGCCGGTATCAATGATGCCCTGTGAGAAGTGACTCAGGTCAATCTGGCCGGATTCAACCAGTGGCCCCAGGTCAAGCAGTGCGCCGCGTGTGGCATAATCACTGAGAAAAGTCTGGTGCATATGCAGGATGTCGGGCGTGTTACCACTGGCCGTATCAATTGCCAGCTTCTCAAAGTAAGGGCCAAACCCCGCAAATTCGCGCTCCAGGACGATACTCGGGTTTTGCTGCTGGTACATATCAGCCAGGACATTATACATTGCGTGGCGGGCATCGCCCCCCCACCACGCCAGGCGCAGGGACGTGGTTTCCCCCTGCGCGGTGGCCAGGCGACTGAACGCAGGCATACCCAGCAGGGATGCCCCGGCAGCCAGACCACCTGTCGCCTTTAGAAAACTGCGTCTTGAGAATTGTTTAGACATGATCTATTCCCTTATAAAACTATTTTTACTAGGTGCAAAGTGCTGCGCTCGGCCTTATTGCTCGTAACGCTCGAACATACGCCGGGCGACGACCAGATCATCAAAGAGGGTCGAGGTATCCCCCTGGGGCGACAGTTCAACCGTGATAAAGCCGCTGTAACCATATTCCAGCATTCTGTCGATGATATGATGGTTGTCGGTAGTGCCCT
>JBGSXK010000064.1:0-5279 GCA_041751455.1 Anaerolineae bacterium | reverse complement strand
GGGCAACGTAATGAATTAATATGGCCAGAGAGCAGACGTGCTTTGGCTTCCGGGTCTTGCGAAACATTTATCAGGTTTTCCACGACAGCATTTACAGGCTGCCCACAGTTCGGACACTGAATAGTCCTTTGGGTTGGCATGAAAACTCCAAAAAGCTAGAGCTAAACGAAAACTTATAAAGGCAGTGTAAACCAGAAAGTCGAACCACTTCCAGGTTTGCTGTTCACCCCCACCGTTCCATTATGCGCTTCGATAATACCTTTTGCCAGATACAGGCCCAGCCCTGTCCCCTGTGTCTTACGGCTCAGTGCGCCATCCACTCGGTAGAAACGATCAAAGATACTTTCCTGATGGCTTTCACTGATCCCTACCCCCTCGTCCCGCACAAAGATCGTGACACTGGTTTCGTCGAAGCGCCCACCCACTTCAATCACACCACCTTTGGGAGAATATTTAAGGGCATTACTGAACAAATTATCCAGCACCCGCCGCAAACGTTCCTCATCCCCTTGGATAAGCGGGAAATCTGGTGGAAAGGATAGCACAAAATGATGCTTTTCTGTTTGCGTCTGGAAGCGCTCAACCACCCGGCGCGCCAGCTCTTCCAACTGCACGTCGCTCAGGTTCAGCTTCATTCGCTCGGCTTCCAGTTTGCTGGCCGCCAACAGGTTCTCGATCAACTCTGTCAGGCGGTCAGATTCATCCTCAATCACGGCGAGCCCATTACGAATGTCCTGGGGATCCCAGGTGGCATCCTCGCGGCGTAACGTCCCAGCATACCCCTTAATCAGCGCGACAGGGGTTTTTAGCTCATGCGACACACTGGACACAAATACATTTTGCATTTCCTGTGCCCGACGGAAGTTGGTAATATCACGTACATTGGCAATAATATTGGCTAGCTGCCCCTCTACGGTAAAGAGTGGCGCATAGGTAATAGCAATACTCAATGTCAGCCCATCCAAACACAGGATGTCGCCTTCGACGTTGAGTGTTTCTGGCTTTGCTTCGTCCACAGCACTGTGCGGCCATCCATCCAGCAGCGCATGTTTCAGGTCTCCCTGATCAATGCGACTCCAGACAATAACTTCATCCTCAAAGCACCCCAATGCATTCTCTGCCGTCCAGCCGGTCATACGTTCTAACGCACGGTTGAATCGTAAAATTCGCAGCTCCGCATCCAGGATCATCATGCCGTCTGCACTATATTTTAGGAATGCGTCTAAACGCTGGCGCTCCCGGTTGACCTGCTCATAAAGCTGTGCATTATGCACTGCAATCGCTGCTTGGTCGGCAAAACTTTGCAAAATCTGCATATCATTGAGCGTGGTATTACCTACATAGTCACGCAGCATGAGCAGCAGACCTACGGGTGCCCCAGCGATAACCAGCGGCAGCGGAAACAACTGGCGCAGATTTTCGTCAATCACAGCAGCCATCTGCCACAGATTAGCCTGCGTTTCATCCAGGTTCCAATCTTCGTCAGCGTGGGTTGTAAGCTGCGCCATATGCTTTTCCAATTCCGGCAGTTTGGCGCTGTCGATATTAATGGTGGCCCGGACATGATACTGGCTGGTGAGTGGGTCACGCAGTGCCACCAGACCGACACCACGTCCACCCATCATCACCAGCGAGGCACGCAGTACCAGTTTTAGGACCTCGCCCAAATCAAGCTGAGCAGTCATCGCCCGCGAGATTTCCAGCAAGAGATCACGCTGTCTTACGCGATAGTCAGGGAGTAATAACATAATAAAGTTATTCTAACATGCTGTACGAAATCTATGGAAGCAGTCAGCCTCATTTCTATGAGGATTCTAACAGCGTCCCACCCTTAATCTGGGTCAGTGCTGCTGCGCCCACAATACTCACATTCTCTCCCAGAGCTGCCTTCTCAATCCGCAGATTTTGCACATAGCCGACATCAATCACATGCGCCTCAACCGAGGCAAGCATGGGCGCAAACAGCAGTTCGCCCAGGTTACTGACGCTTCCGCCAATCACGATCACCTGCGGGTTGAACAGATGCAGGAGGCTGGCAATCCCGATGCCGATAATCCACCCTGCCCGCTCAATGATTTCCAGCGCCAGCGCGTCCCCCTGCCCGGCAGCCTGCCCAATGAGTGCCCCATCGATTCGTGCCAGATCACCTTGCGCCAGATCACTGAGCACGGAGGCGCGCCCCTGTTCAATCTGCATCCGTACCTGTCGTGCCAGCGCTGGTCCTGCTGCCTCTTTTTCCAATGACGATACATGACCGTCAACCACCAGCAGCATATGGCCGATTTCGGCGGCAAAACCTTCCTGCCCCAGCAGCAATCTTCCATCGATCAGCACCCCACCACCAATACCGGTACTCAACGTAAGGTAGATAGCATGTTTGCTGCCCTGTGCTGCTCCACGCGCGACTTCTGCCAGGATAGCTACATTGGCATCATTACCGATGTACACGGGTAGACCAAATGCCTCCTGCAGACGCTGTGCCAGTGGGATATTGTGCCAGCCGGGCAAATTAGGCGGAGCAAGTACCACCCCCGTCACGGGATTCAGCGGCCCCGGCGACGACACACCAATGCTGCTCACGACTGTACCCGGCGCAGGCCACACATCCTGTATCAGGCGTATCATGCGCTCAATCACTTTATCCGGCCCCTGTTCGGCCAGCGTGGGCACTTCTGTGCGCTCCAGGATATTTAACTGAGGATCCAGTCGCGCTGCCCGCATCCGCGTGCCGCCCAGGTCAACCGCGATAATGACTTCAGACATTCCCCTGCCCCTTATGTGAAAAACTGTTTTCAGGCTCACAAGCATGTTAGAATATAGAACAAATCGGCCAAATTTCCTACCAGCACATCAGGAATAGTTACATGGCGCCAGAAATCACGCCGCTACGCCAGCAATACCTGGATATTAAACGCCAGTATCCGGACTGCATCCTGCTTTTCCGGTTGGGCGACTTCTACGAGACTTTTGACGAAGATGCGGAAACCGCTGCCCGCGAGCTTGATCTGACCCTGACCAGCCGCCCGGTGAGCAAATCCTCGCGCATTCCAATGGCAGGTGTACCCCACCACGCCGTCGAGGCCTATATCGCCCGGTTGATCGAACGCGGTTATCATGTTGCCGTGTGCGACCAGGTAGGCGAGGTTAATGGCCGTGGCCCGGTGGAGCGCGAAGTTACTCGTGTGATTACACCGGGCACCGTGATCGAACCTGCGCTGCTGATGGAAAATCAGGCCAATTACCTGCTGGCGATTTTACCCATCGGGCAAGTCGAAGCACGACAGTGGGATCGAGCAGGCCTGGCCTATGTGGACATCTCTACAGGTGAGTTCGCCACGACCCAACTCGAAGGGCACAATGTCGGCGTACTGGTAGTAGAGGAACTGGCACGGCTCAACCCACGCGAAGTAATTATGCCGGAAAGCTGGGTGCAGGGTGGTGTGTCGCTGCCAGAAGGCATTCACCTGACCCCGGTAGCGGACTGGCGCTTTGAGAAAGGCACAACAGAGCAGGTCCTGCAACAGCATTTCCGGGTGCGTACCCTTGATGGTTATGGCCTCAAGGATATACCTGCCGGTATTTGCGCGGCTGGCGCAGTCTTACAGTATGTCCGTGATACCCAGCGCAGCAGTCTGGCGCAGTTGACTACAATACGCGCCTATTCCACAGCCAGCTTCATGGTGCTGGATCAGTTTACACGGCGCAACCTGGAACTGACCGAAACGATCCGCACCCGCCAGAGCCAGGGCAGCCTGCTTGGGGTGTTGGATCGCACAGTGACCGCCATGGGAGCGCGCCTGCTGCGCACCTGGATCAGCCAGCCCCTGCTGGAGGTCAACCGACTCAATGCCCGTCTGGATGCGGTCTCTGCACTTACACAGGATGAAGCCCTGCGTGAAGAACTTTACCTTACCCTGAAAAACATCTCCGATATGGAGCGTCTGACTAACCGCCTGTTAATTGGCAAAGCTGGCCCGCGCGATTTGCTGGCGCTGCGTGAGAGCCTGGAGGTTGTACCGCTGGTAAAACGTCTCACCGAGATGTTCCCCGCCCTCAAAGCACTGACTGAGCGTATGGATTCCTGTGAAGAAGTGTACGATCTTGTTGGCCGGGCACTCAGCGATCAACCTCCGGCTTTACTCAACACCATCGGCACCATTCGTCCCGGCTATGCCCAGGAATTGGATGATATATTAAATGCCACCCGCGAAGCCCGCGACTGGATCGCTAACCTGGAGCCGCATGAACGCCGTCGCACAGGTATCGCCACCCTGAAAGTCGGTTACAATAAAGTCTTTGGCTATTACATAGAAGTCACCAAAGCACAGCAGAACAACGTCCCTGATGATTACATCCGTAAACAAACCCTGGTCAACGCCGAGCGTTACATCACGCCGGAACTTAAGGATTATGAGACGTTGGTGCTTAATGCCGAGGAGCAGATTCTAGAGATTGAGCGCCAGCTTTTTGACGAGTTATGCCGCAAGCTGGGTGAGTTTGCCCCGCGTCTGATGCACACTGCACGAGCGTTGGCACATCTTGACGTATTCCTTTCACTGGCAGAGGTCGCCGTGCGCGAGGGCTACAGCCGTCCGATCTTAAGCGAGGACGACTTACTCATTATCAAAGCAGGTCGCCATCCTGTCGTCGAGAGGTTGCTGGATGGCGGTATTCGCTATGTGCCCAATGATACACATTTTGATACCATGTCGCGTGTACACATCATCACCGGCCCAAATATGTCCGGCAAATCTACGTACATCAGGCAGGTGGCGATTATCACGCTTATGGCACAGATAGGCAGTTTTGTTCCGGCAGATGAAGCCCGCATCGGTTTGGTGGATCGTATCTTCGCGCGCATCGGCGCACAGGATGAGATTCATGCGGGTCAGAGTACTTTTATGGTGGAAATGGTTGAGACCGCCCGTTTACTTTCCGGTAGCACCAATCGCAGCCTGCTTATTCTGGACGAGGTGGGACGCGGCACCTCCACCTATGACGGCCTGGCAATTGCCCGCGCAGTAATCGAATATATCCATAATAACCCGCGTCTCAACTGCCGCACATTGTTTGCTACGCATTATCATGAACTGACCGAAATGCCCGATATTCTGCCGCGCACCCGCAATTACAATGTGGCGGTGGCCGAAGAAGGCGATGAAATTGTCTTTCTCCACCGCGTGATCCCCGGCGGTGCAGACCAAAGTTACGGTGTTCATGTGGCCCAGTTAGCCGGAATGCCACGCACTGTTGTAGAACGTGCGCGCCAACTACTGGCC